>JBBRKX010000033.1:0-13055 GCA_038231675.1 Chthonomonadales bacterium
CCGCTGAATAGCTCATAGGGTCGCGTGCCGATATCGTCGGTAATCTGAATATCGAGCGTCTCAATCTCATTTCCCGTACTTTTTGTCGTCCGCGTAGTGAGGAAACGAACCTGCATGGAGTTGTCCGTGATCCGGGCAAGCAGTCCATTCGCATCTTCTTCCAGGTCCGGAATGGCGTTTTCGATAATGAGGGCTTGTACGCCTTTCCTACTGAAAGCGGTCCCTAGAGCCTGATAGATTCTGCGTTCTTCGTCCGCCTTTTTGTGCCGATCCCGCATCTCGATTCGCTGTTGCGCGGCACGCTCACAGGCCGCGATATAGTTCAGGAAACTGCCCTCGCTTACCCGCAGGTTGTTAAGCGTTCCCTGGATGCGCACAAGCTCCGCCTCGGCTTCGGCGCACCGTCGCTTTGCATCGTCATAGTTTACCAGGCGAGACGTCAGTAGCGCCAGCCGACTCCTTAAGTCGGCGTTCGCCTTCTCGCGTGCGGCGATCTCCAGATCCATGCGTTCTTTGTCGGCAACCTGCTGCTTCCAACTTGCCTCGGAGTGTCCCAACTCCTGAAAACGCTTGTCGGCCCCATCAAGCTGTCGAATGCGCTGGATAACCGCCTCGTGCTCGGTCTTAGCCAGTCCCAGGCGTTTGAGATCGGTCTCAAGACGATGACGATGCGCTCGCTTGGGGGCCGCATATTGATCCGTGTCGATCTGCTTCCGGATTTCTTCCGCCCGCTTCTGGATGGAGGTTGGATCAATCCCTTTTTGGACGAGCGCCTGCAAACGGTCGGTCAATGCGACACCCCGACTACGTTGAACCGCCAGTTCCTGGCAGCGCGCCTCCAATTCTTTCAGCGTTTCCTGGCTTCGGCTCTGATCCTGTTTCGCCAGGGCTCCCTCTCGTTTCACCTTTTCTTGTTCGGAAGCCGCGATCTCCCGCCGCTTTTGCTGCTTTTCCCGAACAGAATTTTGCTTTGGGCCGCTCAGATCGCTTTCACAGACGGGACATTTGGCGCGTGGAGAAGCAAGCAGGTCGAGGACCTCATCAATGTCCGCGATATCTCCCTTTAATTTATCGAAGCGTCCACGCAATGCGTTGAACGTCTCCTGAGCGCTTTCGAGTGCGCGGACCGCTGCGTCTCTTTCCCCTACGAACTCGGGCTCGCGGTGCAGGGCATTTTCCAGAGCGACGATATCGACTTTTAATTTCTCGGATTCTTGATGACGCTGCAACACGGTCTGCACTTCGTTTTCGAGAACTCTTAGATCGCCTGAAATGCGCTCCCGCTCCGTGTCGATTGCCCCGATCACGGTCTTTAATTCCGCATTGGACTTGTTAAAAGCGTCTACCTCGGGATCGAGCGCTTCTCGCCGTTTGAAGAGCTTTTGCAATGAGGCATAGTCCGCTTCGATCGCCTCTCGCTGACTTAAGGTCGCCTCGATCTTGTTCAATCGCGCCACCAATCGGCATTGTTCTTCGATCAATTTCTCAAGATTGACTTCATCCCGCTTGCAAGCGGCCTCAAGTTCGACGACCTGGCTCACGATCCCCTCGAGCGCCGCCAGATTGCCTCTCCATTCAGAAAGACTTTTTTCTTGTGCTGCCCTTTTGCTATCGACTTCGACGAGTTCCGCTCGAATTTCCCCCAGACGCTCCTGATGGCCCGGGAGCCGATCCACCTCCGCATCAAGCATCCGCAGGTCACGCTCGAGGTCGTCGGCGATCTCCTTCCGCTGTTTCGTTCTCTCTTTAGCCTTCGCCTCCAGGCGGTCGTACTTGTCCAGACCCAGGATCTCAGCCAGAATTCTCTTCCGGCTATCCGGCGTCTGACGGGTGAACTCATCCGCCTTTCCCTGCTGTAAGTACGCGGAATTGAGGAACGTTTCGTACTCCATATTGAGCAATTGTATGATCTGGCGGCCGGTCTCACGCTGACTGCCCCCGCCGATGGGGACGAAGGTTCCCGTTCCATCCATCTGCGTCAGTTGCCATTCGCTGGCGGCGGACTTGCCTCGCCTCCGCTTTCTGACGCTCCGGTACTTCTCATCGTTCAGTTCGAATTCAAACCGAACTTCCATATCGGTCGCGCCTACGCGAATAAGGTCATCTTCCGTAATGCTTTTCACTGCGGACGCTCGGGTCTTCCCCCAGAGCGCATAGGTCATGGCGTCGAGCAGCGCGGACTTTCCGTTGCCGTTGTCTCCGGAAAGGCAGGCAATATGAATTCCTTCGAAAGGAAGCACGGCTTCCTCTTCTCCGTAACTCATAAAGTTCTTCAACGTAAGCTTATTGGGAATCATAGGACAAAGCGACCCATGTATGGAGTAGATTTCGGTTGTCGGGACATGGCGTCCCTTTCAAAGCGCTTCCTCTTCCAGTTCCCGGATCAGTGGCTCGGCATAGGAGAGGAGGATTTCTTTGCGAGGCTGCCACTCCGGCCGTGTCTCGATATAAAGTTCCAGCGCTTCTCGCGGCGACTTCGTCTCGGTCAACAGGCGGCTGCGCGCCGCCGCGTCTCGCGTCACTTTTCGATGGATCGAAACCAGCATGAAGGCAGGCGACAGCGCTTCACGAATTTCTCGTTCTCGAACCAGGCCCTGTCGCTCCGCGCTTATCGCGTACGTCAACTTAACGATCGCATTCCGTAACGCGTGGCGCTTCACTTCCGCGACGATCTTTTCGGTAGGATCGTCACAGTCCGCGTCGACCTGGATATCGAGAAGCGCTCTTCCTTCCTGCACCGCGATATATTCGTACTCCGTGTCGCCCTTCCGGAGATCCAGCAGGACAAAGCCTTTTTGCTCGTCCCGTTCTCCGAAGTCGATCTTGTCCGGACTGCCCGAATAGACCACATGAGGCTGTCCATGTCGATTCAGGTCCTGATGTTTATGGATATGGCCAAGCGCAACATAGTCGAATGCCGGATCCGTAAGCGCGGAAAGCGGGACTTGCGGCTCTCCCAAATTGAAATACCCTTGCTGCCAGGAGGAAAGACGAGCCCCATTCGCCCAGAAATGCCCCAGCAGAATAGTCGGGATATCATCGTCCGCAGCGCGTACTTGCTCCGCCAAAAAGCTCAGGTATTCGGCGTACTTTGCCTCAAGCAGAAGACGGGTATCGTCGAGCGTTTTCCCCTGAAATTCTTCTCTGGCCAGAGAAAAGCCCTTGATCAGGTACGGCATCCCCGCGATCCGCACGGGGCCGCCCGTGGTTTCGACAATGAGGATTTCCGGCTTACTGATTACATGGACATGGGTGACCCCGAGCGTTCGGTAGATCTCCACCGCATTGGCGCGCCCACGAATAGACGGCATATCGTGGTTCCCAGTCAAGAGTACGACGGGAATCCCTTTATCGGTCAGTCTTCGGATACAATCCGCGAATTCCCTTTGATCGGTCTGTCGTGGATCCCGTGTTTTGTACGCGTCTCCGGCAAAGACCGCAATCTGAATGCCGGCTTCCAGCGCTAAATCGATAGCCTGGAGGAGGGACTTCTTAAAATCCTTCAGCCGAGTGTTCAGACCGGAATCCGGATCGAGCCGGCCATAAAGCTCGACGCCGAAGTGCGTATCGGCGAAATGCATCACACGTATCGTGCGCGCCATGAAGTCCCCTTGCCGGAACGAATTTCTACGATAGTTGGCCCTTATTATAGCAGTTCGACCTTCCGTAAGCAAGCATGCGAACAAATCATGGTTGCTTGCCGCCACTTCGCGCTCCGAAGGAGGGAATTGCTCTGAGAGTGCTGTATAATGAAAGCATGATAAGCAGAAGCACCTCCAACAAGCTAACTTTCGCTCTTGCGGCCTTTGGCTGTGTCATCGCCGGCGTTCTTCTATTCGAACACTTCTCCCCGGCGACCGACATAGGTTGTAAGGAAGTGGGCGGCGATTGCAGCGCGGCAGGCGACAGTATCTACGGGCATGTCGGCCCGATCCCGACGGCAGCTTTCGGGCTCGCGATGTATCTGTGTCTGGCTGGCCTGTGTATCTTGCGAAACAGACGATTGAGTGCAAACGACATCATTCCAGGCACTCCTGAACCCCTATCCGAAGCAGCTTCGTTAGAACTTTCCGAATTCGCTCCCGCCACTGTCGGTACGCTCGATGAGCAACTTGCGGAAGGCACAGCGGATCTCGATGCTGCGCCTGCCGACGCAGATCGCGGCATAAGGTTTGGACGTGCCGGATTGCCCGATCCTATGCCGGACTCCGTGACGCCTGCCGTACATGGGTTGGACAGAGCTATCTGGGGCTTAACGCTCGCCGCCTTTATCATCTCCTGGCCGCTGCAATATGTGTCGTTGTTCAAGCTTCAAGTCTTTTGCCCCTGGTGCTTTGCCTCGGCATGCACTGTATCGCTGGCTTTCTTCCTGGCAACACTTGACTTTGTCGTGGAAGGGCGCAGACTGAATGGCGAGCAAAAGCTGTTGATATCCGTATGCAGCGTCATTGTCGTGCTCCTTGGGATCGTTTACTTACCTGGGATTATCAGCGGACTGCCTGCCTCCTCCACGGGCCCGGTGAATACCGGGATGGACAAGTCGGTGTTGATCGTTCCATATATGCCGCGTAAGGGAGATCCGAAAGCTCCGTATCTTATCGTTGAATTCGCGGACTACCAGTGCCCACACTGCCAGAAGGCGGTAAAAGAACTGGATGATCTGCTGGTCAAATACAAAGGTAAAATCAGTCTGGCCTTTCGTAACGACCCACTGGTGCATCATGAACATGCGCGGGATGCCGCGATGGCCGCGCTCGCGGCGGGCAGGCAGGGCAAATTCTGGCAAATGCACGATCTGATCTTCGACAAGCAGAGCGATATGGAAAGTCCAAGTTTTATGGTGATCAATTTCGAAGATTATGCCCGCACGTTGCATCTGGATATCAGCCGGTTCGAACGGGACGCACAGGACAAGACCCTCGCCAGTGAATTGGATCAGGACATCTCGGCGGCCCACAGTCAGGGCGTTACGCAAACGCCGACATTTTATTTTATTTCTCCAAAGCAAATTTGGCGTTACACTTCGTTCTCAGAATTGACAAAGAGATTGGATAACCTTCACGATTCCATCTGGCAATGATCCCTCGGTATCGTGTTCTACCCTGTTGAGAGGCTTCACATTGCATCCATATCTTCGTAACGCCTACCCATCGCCCCACACATCGCGGACGGTCGGGAACGTATGCATTCCCCTGGTGACCACGTGCCTTATGGCGGCTCTCTGCCTTAACACGACAGTCGCGGCGCGAGCCGTAACGACCGATCTTGTCTGGGCGACCGGGCGCGTCGTCGATTCGGCGGGTCATGCGTTTCCTGGTGCGCTGGTGGCGGTTTATGACGACTCGAATAAGGTCGTTGACTACGCACGCACGGACGGCAATGGGGATTACGCCCTCGCGATACCACGCCGGGCGATCCATCTGGATCACCGTAAAGGCAAAGGGTTCATATACGAAGCCTTCACCACGGTGACCCGTTTCGTTGGCGGAGCCGCCGAATTTGTCGCGGATCCACTCCGTGCCGGAGTGCATGCGGTCACCACGAGTCAGGCGTCAAACTTCGCCGACCCGGTGACCAAGGGCGGGATTATGGCCGGCAGCGTTGTTGCGGATCAGGTGCTCTCCATTTTCGCTCCTCATTCCCGAAAGAGCCCGCTGAACGCCGATGTGCGGAAGATGCCCGGCGCACTCCTTGTAAAAGTAGTCGCTCCCCAGAGCAACGATCTGTTGGAGGTGAGCCGGGTCTACTGGATACAGGAAGAGACCTTTCGCGCGGGCGGCAAGCAGGACCATACGCTCGCCGCATGGCTCGACCCGGTTCAATTAATGCGGACCGACTCGGAAAAACCTTCCCACGTTCAGAGCGAATATCTGCGCTTCACCGGTGCAAGGCTGGAACCCAGTCTCGCCGAAGCGGGTCAGACGGTCCATATTTACGCTACGTTTCAAACGCCGCCTGAACCCGAAGTGCATGTCACCGTGGTGGCGCGGAATAACCGAACAGGCGAAAAATGGGAGATTCAGCCCAAAGGCAACGGACATTATGAAGGCGAATTGGTGGTGGACAAGCGCTTCCCTACAAATGATCAGGTGATCAGCATACTGGCGTATGCCGGTCAGCAACAAGGGCCCGGCCGCCGCCCAGGCGTGGAGCGAGCGATCGAGGGAGAAGGACTCTGGGATCCCAAAAAGCCTTACAGCTATAATCCGTTCCTCGTGGTGAGCCGTAACCGCGCGGACCTGATCCTTACCATCCTTTCCGCTAACAAGCGTCGGCCATAATATTCCTCCGCATTTGCTGGCCAGTCGAATGATGAACCTGACCGGAAGGAGCAGCGCACCGCTGTCCCTTCCCTTTCTTTTTTCCGTTGCTCCAATAGGTTCTTCATCCGTAAGATACCATCTGTTACTCTCATTCAATAGTCTGGAATTTCAAACATGAAAAGATTCATGCATGTGATGCTGTTGGCCGCATTGTGCTGTCTGCCGTGTAATTCCCATGGAGCAGAGTATTCGGTTCCACTGATGGCCGAGGCGCCCACGATCGACGGCAAAATTAAGCCTGCTGAATGGAACCGAGCCTTTCGCATAGACGGTTTCGCGGCAAACGGTGTTTTGGAACCGCGTGAGGCGACTGCCTACATCGGCGCCACCGCCTCCACTATCTGTCTGGCCATTCGCTCACAGCTCCCAGACGAGGGAACGCTCGTTTCAGACGTTCGACGCAATGGCGACAATGTGGTATACGACGATTCGATCGAAGTCTGGGTCGATCCGTCTCAAGGTCAAAAAGCCGGTCGCCAATTTCAGGTCATCGTAAATTCCAATGGATTCCACGTGTACAAGTTGCATCCCTATGGCGGAGCGCTGGAAGATCCTACCTGGCGGGGTAACTGGAAGATAGCGAATGCGCTACACGATGGAGTGTGGGATTGCGAAATCGAAATACCCGTCGCCGATCTGACGCCCAATCGACACGCTGATGACGGGACTTGGGGCATCAATCTTTGCCGGAACTGGAAACAAGATTGGGCCTGGTCCTCGCTTGGCGGCGTGACTTATGCGCCAACCGATACGTTCTCCTTCACCACACAGCCGGGGCCGATCGTGGCATTGGAGCGACATGGCAACGTCTTTCATGGCGATGTCCATCCTTCTCTTATATTGCGAAACCCCGGGCCGGCTCCCCTTCGCCTTCACTATCTTCTCCAGTTGGATCGCGACCTCATGCCTCAGATCAAAAATGAAGAAGCGATCGACCTTGCCGCAAATGAATCGCGGACCATTAGCATAGACGCGGTGGAACAAGCGACCCGAAAATATGTATTGTCGGCGCGTGTATCGGATGATGGCGACAAAAGCGTCTTGTTCTCACGAACGATTGCATGGTCCGCCGGAGGCCCGTCCCGCTGGATCGTTCATAAAAAGCCCACGCCTCCGATCGCTTGTCGCTTTGCTTATTATCCGTATCAGAACCGACTCCGCGTCGCTGTGGATATTTCGAGGCGGCCTGCGGGGTCCGTCGTTCACAGTGTCGTTGCGGTCGTTCGTAAGGGAGAGGGAACCGTCCTGAAGTCAGTGGTGTTCAAGCGCTTCATTCAGGACAGGCAAGAAATCGACATCCCTCTTCCTCCCCTCCGCGGCAGCTATGAAATCGCCTTTCGTCCGTCCGGGCGTGGAGTGGCGACCACCGAAGTAGTCCAGAGGTTCGAGCGTACGCGCTTTCCCTGGGAGCACAATACGCTCGGCTTAAGCCATCGCGTTTATGCCCCATTTACCCCCATTGTTCTGAACCATGGAAAACTCTCCACCGTACTGCGAGATCATCTGTTGGGAAGCACCGGCCTTTGGAATCAGGTATCCGCACGCGGCAAAATGCTTCTCGCCGGCCCGATGCGATGGGAAGCAAATGTTGATGGCAAGCCGGTCGCGGTTCGGTCGGACGACTTCAAAATCGTGTCCTACGCCGGGGATCGCGCGGTTACAAAGGCCCGATTTCACGCGGCTGCTCTGCAAGGGCAGGCCGTATCCACCTGGGACTACGACGGCGCCATGCGCTGTGACCTCACTCTATCCGCCCCAAAAGGGCGTCTCGCCAATGCGCTCACACTTATCATTCCCTTGAAAGACGAGGCCGCCAGTCTCTATCACGCCATGGGCGACGGCATACGCAATACGCTCTATTCCGAGATCCCAACGGGAAATGGAGCGGTCTGGTCCGCCGCAAAAGTCCAGGCAAGCGACATCCCCGCGAACTTCTGCACTTATTTGTATGTCGGAACGCCGGTGCGCGGACTGTGCTGGTTCGCCGAAAACGATCATGGCTGGGGTTGGGATCCGTCCACCCCGAACATCGAACTGGTTCGAACGCAAGGTGTCGTCGAGATGCGAGTCCACCTTATCAATCGCCCTACGCAGGTATCCGCGCCGCGCACAATGACGTTTGGGCTGCTCGCGGCTCCCGTGAAACCTCGGCTGGCGGCGGATTGGCGCTACAAGTACCGTAGGGACAAATATACGGTGCTGGGCACCGATATCAACTGGCTGGCGTTGGGAGATTGCGGGTCGGTCTACCCGGCTGGCCGAGACATGACCCTGTGGCAAATGATCGCAAAGGGTAATCGGGAGCATTTAAGCGACGCGACCATTCAATCGGTCGTGGAGCGCGGAACCCCCTATTTCGCCCCATACGGTAAAGATAAGATCGACATGTTCCAGAACCATGTGCGCTACAACTTGAGAAGTCGGTATGGAAAGAAGATGATCTTCTATTACAACCGGGCAAGTTATCAGGCGGCGGAGGAGTTCGAGACCTTCAAAGATGAGTGGGATCTAACCGACCTGCGATCGATTGAAAAGGGCGCCAGTCGGGATGAGATCAAAATCGTTCCGACGACGTCGTATATAGACCACGCATTATATTGGTATGGCAAATCATTTGACATCGGAGGGAACCGGGGAGTCTATTGGGACAACTGGTTCTTCGTCCCGAGCTATAACACAGCCATGACCGCCGCCTATCGTAAGCCGGATAATGCGGTCGTTCCTGCCACCGGGCTATGGGGAATGCGTGAACTGGCCAAACGGACATTTCAATACATGAACGAACGGGGCATGCCGCCGATCACCATGCCACATATGACGTCAACAGGTATTTTGCCCCTTCTCTCGTTTGCCACCCTTCAGTATGATTGGGAATGGAAATACTCCGAGGGGGACGTTCAGGATCGCTTTCCACGCGACTACATCCTGCTGGTCACCGATGGCGAGTTGGCCGGCACGTGGCCTGTTCTTCTTGCGGATCAGGGGAAACTGGCGGACGATCCCTGGACCGCCAGGACCTTTGCCGCCGTCAGCATACTCCACGAGTTGGACTGTTCCTATTCGGAGGGAACCGCTTCCGGGAAAATGCAGAATGCACTCTTTCAACCGATCGACGCAATCCTGCGGGCGCCGGGAGTCCAGATCACCCGCTATTGGGATGAGCGAGTCCAACCGATCAAGACGACCGACCCGGACCTTCCCACAATCACTTATTCCGTCAAAGGAAAAGAGGCCGTCTTCGCGATCGTCAGCTATGCGGGAAGCGACGAGATGGCCGATATACACATCGATCCCCACGCACTTGGCTTTGCCGGACCATATCGTATTTTGGACACCGAGACAGGCCAGGAAATCCCTCAAACCAACGACCGAATAGCGCTCCCGATAAGAAAACACGATTTGCATATTTTCCGACTCACTCCGACAACATTGCAATAGCAGTCTACGGGCTCTCAGGGGAACGATCCGAGGGTTAAAATAATATTTTATAAGGGCTTGCCCTTACCCGGACAAGCATGTTATACTGAGCACTGCAATCGTTTGTCACCCAGATGGACGCCCGAGGTCACGCGGAAGTGAACCCGGTTCCCTCTGCGCGCATGGTCTGACGTCGAGCACGCTCCTTCCTGGCACGTCGTTGTGCCGCCTCGGTTCTATGGTGAACCTACCCTGAAATTCCCATTTTGGGATTCGCTTGCCATTCCACATGACTTCCAAACAATGACGCGGACAGTCCGTGATCGTTATGCCCGCCTGCACCTTACGGCTGGCGATCCATTTCCAATCTTTTGGAGGACACAGTTACGATGAGCAATCTCGTGAACAGTATGCACCGGCGGCTACCTCAAATTGCTACCGTGATCGCGCTTTTCGCCCTGTTAGCACTCGGCCTTCGGGTCAGTCACGCGCAAGGAGCCCCGCCGCCGACTGCTGCTGCCGCACCTGCCGCGCCAGACCCGGCAGGTGTCACTACGGGAGATAAGACCAACGCACAAGATGGAGGGGGGAACACCTTTGTACCGCCTTCGCCCGCAGATTCTGATGACGCGCCAACAAAAGCGGACAAGCAGAAAGCGCTAGACGACTATAATAAGTCGGCGAAAGCCGAACCATTGGCCGTCAAACTCGCGGATAGCGTAGGCCATATTCGGATTGCCACGAATATGGCATGGACACTGAATACGGGTTATCTCGTCCTCTTCATGCAGGCCGGATTCGCACTGCTTACTTGTGGGCTGGTGCGTAAAAAGAACGCCGGGCATTTGATGATGCTGAACTTTTCAGCCTACGTAATCGCCTTCATAGGTTACTATATCTGTGGATTCGCGTTCCAGTTCGGCGCGGTTGGCGGTTCGCCCCTCTCGCCGGGTAACCTTGGCGGCGCTCCTACTTTAGGTCACTGGCTCATACCGGGCTTTGTCGGCGGCAGCGGCTTCTTTTTAACAGGGTCGGCCTACGATGCCGGGGTCAACGCGCTTATTCTCTTTGAGTTCGTCTTTATGGAGACCGCCGGCTATATCATCGTTGGCGCGATCTGCGAACGGATTACCTTCGGCGCTTTCATCCTTTGCGAACTTTTTATCGGTTCCATCCTATATCCCCTATTCGGGTGTTGGGTCTGGGGAGGTGGCTGGCTTTCGCAACTGGGAACAAATCACAATTTAGGGCATGGATATGTAGACTTCGCCGGTTCCACCGTGGTCCATGCGGTCGGAGGCTTTGCGGCTATGGCGCTCGCGGTCATACTCGGGCCCCGAATCGGAAAGTATGGACCTGATGGCAAACCGCGGGCGTTTCCAGCGCATAATATTGTGTTCGTGGTGACAGGAACCTTTATTCTACTTTTCGGATGGATGGGCTTCAATCCGGGCTCGACGCTCGGAGCGACCGACCTGCGGATCTCGGTAGTCGCGGTGAACACCAATCTCGCCGCCATCTTCGGCTCGGCGGCGGCCATGCTGTTCTGGTATGCCAAATTCAAGAAGCCCGATATCACCATGGCCTGTAACGGCATGCTTGCGGGCCTGGTGGCGATCACCGCGCCGTGCGCCTTCGTCAGCCCTACATCGGCAATGATCATCGGTATTCTCGCCGGCCTGACGGTCTGCTGGGGCGTGCTGTTCAACGACAACGTCCTTAAAATCGATGATCCCTGCGGCGCTATCTCCGTGCACGGATACTGTGGTTGGCTTGGCGGAATATGTGTCGGCATCTTCGCCGACGGCAAATACGGCACGGGATGGAACGGAACCGGCGCAACGGAATACATGGGAACCAAGGGCGCCAACCTTCTTGGGGTCACAGGTCTGATCGCAGGCGATACAAAGCAGTTTGTCGCCCAGATCATCGGCTCCTCGGTCTGCGTACTCTGGGCTTTTGGATTGACGTTCATTGTCTTCAAGATCGTCAACTCCATAAAGACCATGCGGGTATCCGCCGAGGTCGAAATGGAAGGGCTGGATGTGCCGGAATTCGGAGAGTTGGCTTATCCGGAAGACGGTATGGGAAGTCAAGAAGGTCCGGGCATAAGAACTCAGGGCGTCACGACCCACTAGTTCTTGCCGCTGGAAATTTCCGGCGGGCCGGATATCAGCAGAGAGGCCCCTCGGTGGTTACACGACTGCCGATGGGCCGGTTCAAGGAGAATGATACGTGAGCAGAATAGACAGATATCGTCGAAAGCCGACCAGAACACTTTCCCGCGCGGACCAGGAAGCAAAGACCATGCGCGCGGAACGCATGCACCGCATTCAACTGGCAATAGGCTCTGTAATCATCGGCCTTGGCGCGCTGGCGAGCATTGTCCTGGCGGCCCGCAGGCAGATCCCTGTTCCCGTCTGCGTTGGCGTGATCATTTTCTTTGTGCTGAGACTTGTCTTCTTAAAGTGGGAGCTGCGTCGGCAAGCAAAGGCTTCGGCAGCGCCATAACGGCGATCATCCGGATATTCTGAGCGCCCAAGATACGCGCGTGCGGCTCACGGATTGCCAAACTCTGAAACACAATACAACTCGAATTAGCCGAATCTAAAGAAAAGTGCTCGGCGCCTCTTTCGTTTCGGAAGAGGCGCCGAGCACTTTTTATCGACTGCACGGGATGTTTATGAAATCGCCGCGTCTCCGGATTCGCCGGTGCGAATTCGGATCACCTCCGTCACCGGAGTAAGGAAAATCTTACCATCTCCTATCTCTCCCGTTGCGGCGCTCTTGGTAATGGCCTGTACTATCTCGTTTGCCTCTGAATCATGGACAACGATCTCGATCTTCACTTTTTGCAGCAGGTTTACCGTGTACTCCGCGCCACGATAATGCTGAGTGTATCCCTTTTGTTTTCCCGAACCACGTACTTCCGTCACCGTCATCCCTTTAATGCCTATGTCCGACAACGCGACTTTTACGTCCTCCAGCTTTTGTGGACGGATTAGCGCCTCAATTTTGATCACGACAATATCCTTTCTTAAGATTTACCGACAATCAGTGGATCTGCCGGCAGCGCCGACACCGTTCAGGCATCTGAGAACGCTATCAAGCGTGCAAACTTTTTGATGCGCTCGTGAAACAGAGAAGCTTAAGTATCTTCCTCCTGTATTCAGACTATTGCGATATCGACATCGCAAAAGGGCGTAGGCAAGCTATCGACTATCCCCTCACGATACCAGGTAAATCGATCCCGTATCGTTTGGGAAAGCAATAGCATACCTTCGACTGTCCGCGTCGTTGGAAGGAAGTCGGTGC
>JBBRKX010000034.1:0-12994 GCA_038231675.1 Chthonomonadales bacterium
AGAACTCATCAAGGTGGGGGCATCGAACAAGCCCCGTCTGGTTCGCTCCAATGCACTCAATATGGTTGGTTTCATTGGAGATGGAACAACGGTCTCCGGTCTTGGCAAACTGCTGTCGGATCCAGAGATGCGCGAAGATGCACGGATGGCGCTGGAACGTATTCCGGGAAGCGCGTCCCTTAATACGCTGAAGAAAGCATCGGTCACTGCTTCGGCTGACTTCAAGCCAAACCTGATGCAATCGCTGCATAACCGCGCCCTGACGCCGAAGACGGCTGGGCTTCTCGCCTCGCGGTAGGAACTCCTCACTCCGAGGAACCCTCACACCCTAAATCCCTCTCTCCCAGTATTCCCGAACTGCGTTCGGCGGGAGAGAGGGACTTTTAGCTTCTTTGATACACTGCTCTTCCTGCAACGAATGTGCTCCGCACCGCGCCATCCCGATCCATCAGTACGAGATCCGCGTCATAGCCGGGGGCGAGGAGGCCTTTGCGCTGCCCAAGTCCCAGCGCGATGGCGGCGTTCCGGGAGGTCATCACCGACCGTTCGGGAAGTGAGAAAACCGAGGCGTTTCGGAAAGCAACATCCAGCGTGAGAAGGCTTCCCGCGAGTGTGCCATCCGGCAATCTTGCCGAACCATTCTGTATCGTGACGGGCAGATCCCCCAAGGAAAAGGTGTAGTCATCCGGCATTCCCGCCCCGGGAATGCCGTCGGAAATGAGGATGACTCCCTCCCCCCCTTTTGCCGCAACCAGCGCACGGCAGGACGCGGGATGGACATGGATGTTGTCCCAGATAAGTTCCGCGCTGAGTTCCGGGCGACTGAACGCCGCTCCGACGACCCCAGGCTCTCGCCCTTCCATGGGACGCATCGCATTGAAACAATGCGTGACATGGCGCGCACCGGCATCGATCGCCGCGCTCACTTCGAGATAGGTTGCATCCGTGTGGCCGATCGAAGTCAGGATCCCCTTCTCGGTAAGAAAGCGAATCAGGTCTAACGCGCCCGGCATCTCCGGAGCAAGCGTAACAATGCGCACGGCACGCAGGTTTTCGCCTGCATGCCGTTTAAGATCTTCGATATCGGGCGGAAGAATATATTGCGCCGGCTGGGCGCCTTTCTTCTTAGGATTGATATAGGGCCCCTCGAGATGGCAGCCAAGCACGGCGGCTCCCCGCGCCCCGTTTTCCGGTGACGCGAGGGCGTTCGCCGTCACCTCCAGAGCCCGCGACTGCGATTCCCAAGGACCGGTGACTGTCGTGGGCAAATAGCCGGTGACTCCATGGCGCGCCAGATGAGCCGAGACCGCATCCACCGCTTCCCCGGTTCCCTCCATGATCGCTCTGCCTGCCCCGCCATGCACGTGGATATCGATAAAGCCCGGCAGCGCCACGACATCGCGTGCGTCTATATCGCCTGCTTCCGGCTTTGTGCCCGCATCCCAGGACGATAGGCCCAGGATCCTGCCCTCCGAAATCGTCAGGACAACGTCGGGGCGCTCGCCGCGTGCATCGGCGATCGCCCCGACCAGCAAACGGAAATTTGCGTTTTCAGCCAAGCGCGCTCTCCTTTTCAAAGGTTCTCAAGATCAGGCCGCCGACGTGGTGCGTCCGTTGCTGCGCTCATTGAGCGCCCGGATCAGTTCGCTGGCCTGCGCCTGGCTCAGTCCGGACAGACTTTCCGCCTGGAACCGATCCCGCGCCACGGCATCCGGTTCCATTCCGCCGCGCCTACACAGGCTGCGCACGGCTTCCGACTGGGCTTCCGTGATAGGCTGTACGCCCGAATTCCGCATCTCGACTGGGATCGGCGTGCCCTCTTCCGGCGCCGGTTTCGCCGCAGGGCGTGCCGTCACGGCCCGGGAGGGAGGTGCGTTTCGCTCCGCACGGGAGATCCGTGCCGGCCCGAGCGCGTATCCACGCTCGGGAGCGCCATCGTGCGCGCCCTCTTCGCCCAGTTCCTCGAAAGCAGCCACCCCCACGTTCACCGCGTCGCGCAGCGCCCGCGCTTTGGCCCGCGTATTTCCAGTAATCGTGATGCAGCCACTCATCTCCATCACCCAGGTGCCAAACGCCGTGGTTGGACACCATACCGGTTGAGGAACACCTGCTTCGACTTTGAGGTAGTCCGCCGCAATCAAGCGGTTACGCCGCACAGCCCGTAGTGGCAGGTCCCCTCGTGCAGTGCGGCGTGATGCCCCAAGAGCAAATCCTTCCAGAGTTGCGAGCAGTTCAAATGTCTCCATTACGCCGGGCTTGGCCTTTTGCGCGAACAAGCGCGTTCGCGAGACAGAGCCACGAAAGCCATCGCCGTCCAGCATGGCCTCCAACATCTGGTGACGTGCTTCTCGTGAGAGTTGCGTTACCAAGCGGGGTAATTCCGCAAACGTGCTAAACTCTGCTTTTTCAAGCAATTTCCGTGCAAAAGCGGCGTTCAATTCGAAGCGGTAGGAAGGCAGGCACATGTACGTTTTGCCGCCTGGAAACTCACGCTCATAAGCGCCTTTATTGAACTGAAGCGTAGCGTCGTCTGCCAACAATGCCCGCAATTTTTCGATCATGTCCGGCTTGGATTGTGCGATGGTAATGCGCCAATACGATTTATGCCCGATTCGCTGATAACGGATCGTACCATCTGTAGCGATCCATCCGAGAATGGCCGCTTCACGAGGCGATAGCGGATGAGAACCGCTTTCCGCCACGGCAGCCACCACAATTCTATCTGCCCTGGTAAGTTCTTGCGCCTGGCGCATACGCCGACGTCCTGGTTGCGATGTGACCGCCCAACTATGGTTGGGAGTGCAAGTCGCGGAAAAGGAACGAGACCGCAAGGTGATAGTCTCGTAATCATCGTCAAAAACGGAAACGGCGAGCAGCGGCGTCCATCGGCAAGTATCCGTTTCCACATGGTAAGCAAGCACTTCCTCGCCAATCCGAAGGGCGTCATAGCCTTTCCATCCCGTACGCGTCAGAATACGCGCCGATAAAGGCACGCATTCCGCCATGCGAATCAGACACGTCGCCATCGCGGGAGCGACGTTATTCGGCGCGGCATCCCCGATGCCGGTAAAGATGCGCTCCTGCCCGTCCCGCTCCAGCACCACGGTCGCCGTGCATATCGCCACCCGATTATTCGCTTCGCTGGGCGTCTGCACCAGTTCGGTACGGACGGATTTCAACCCTTGCTGATGCGCCAGATCAAGCAATCCAGCATACAAAACAAACGCCCGACCCTGTCTTTCTACAATGAACTCTTTCTTCAAAGCCGCTTCTCCTCATTGCGGTCCGAAAAGGACCGCGTCCGTAAGACAACGCCGCGAGCCTATCCCCAATTGAAAACCTGGCCCGCTGCAAGACAGCATGGTTCTGTCGTCCATTCTACTATACTAGTAGAAATGTGTCAACATCGGAAAGGAAATACACAAGTTTTTTCGGTGTTTTTTAGCTGGCTACGCCTGCCAACCAGAGGAAACGAGTGGCAGCGGCTTACAAAGAACCCGACATATGACGGGGTAATCTGCGTTGACAGAAGGGCGATGATTGTGATACACTCCGAACCTGTCGCCGCAGCACCTTCGCGGCACAAGATCGAATAACGCTGGCTGCGAATAAAAAAGTCCCAGGAGGCTACTACAACAGGCATCCGAACGGTGTCTAATCGGAACGGAAAGGAGGACCATTCGTGTCCCTCATAACCACTGTCCGCCCTCGCCTGCTTACTGCGGTGATGGTGACCATAGCCCTCATGGCTCTGGCCCCGGTCTTCGCAAGAGCGCGCAAGGATACGGATAGCAATCGCGGCACGGCTCCGACCAAAGTGGTCGATACGAGCATTGCGGAAACGCATACTCTCGTGCAGCGAGAACCGATTCCTTATTCCACCTTAAGGAAGGCAACATCCCAACTGCGGAGCGGCACCAGTCGCACCGTTCAGAAAGGCAGAAACGGTCTCCGGGAAGTGACTTACAAAGTCTACTCTCGCTCAGACGGCGCGGAACAGCGCCGTGAAACCACTGCCACTCGGACTATTAAACATTCGACTCCCGAAATCGTCGAGGTGGGCAGGCGCGCTCTGCTGGCTTCACGCGGTTACTTTTCAGGGAGACACATCGTTACCATGGTCGCCACCTTTTACGATCCGTACCACTGCGGTGGCTCCGGATCGGGCAGAACCGCCACGGGCTTACAGGGGGGCTATGGGGTCGTCGCGGTGGACCCGCGCTTTATCCCGCTTGGAACCCGTCTCTACATAGAAGGCTACGGATATGCCGTGGCCGCCGACACGGGGGGAGCGATCAAAGGCAACCGCATCGATCTTGGCACGGATTCTCGACACGACGCTCCCGGCATCGGAAATATGACCCGGGTATGCGTGCATATTCTGGACTAAAGCTTCAGAATCACTCCCAACCGCTCACGGGCACTAGCCGCACATGCCATGCAGCTTCTGCGCAGCGCGACCGGGTGGTTGGATTAAACACTAACGTGACCGATCTGGACTTAACTTCGCCAAAACAAGCCAGCGAAATGCTGCGGATCCATGGAATTCGCGCTCAAAAACGATTGGGCCAGAATTTTCTGTGCGACCGCAATACCCTCGATCGGATCGTCCGAGCCGCCGAAATCGGCGCGGACGATCCCACGCTTGAAATTGGGGCCGGCATGGGCGCTTTGACGCTCGCGTTAGCCGGCTCTTCCCCCTCCGTCACCGCAGTGGAGATCGATCATAAACTGGAGCCGATCCTACGTCAGGTGACCGCCGAACATCCTAATATTCACCTGATCTTTGAAGATTTTTTGCGCCTGGACCCTTCGGAACTGTTCGACAGCGCGTTCGGTGATCGGCCGGGCATCGTCGTGGCGAATATTCCCTACTATATTACGTCGCCCATCCTTGAGAAGCTGTTGTCGCACAAGGATCGATGGAAGCGCGCCGTCCTCCTCGTTCAACAGGAGTTTGCACAACGCATGGTGGCAGGCCCGGGATCGGACGCGTGCGGATCCATGTCGCTTTATGCGCAATATCACGCGCATGTCGAGATAGTCGGCACCGTGCCGCGCACGGTGTTCCTTCCTCAGCCCGATGTCAGTTCTTCGGTAATCGCGCTCACGCCCCTCCTCGAAGGCGCCGTGTCCCTTCGCAACGAGGCCCGCTTCTTCCATCTCATCCGCGCGGCTTTTGGACAGAGGCGCAAGACGTTGCTGAACGCATTGATGCGGGCGCCGGCCTCATACGATCTGGGCTTTTCCATGGACGATCGGAAAGGCGTGGAAGAGCTTCTCGCCAGGGCCGGAATAGACGGCGGACGGCGAGGAGAAACGCTCTCCCTGGCGGAGTTCGCTAAGCTGGATGCGGCTTACCCGGACGAACGTCCCACCACGGCGGCGCCGACTTCCATATTCTGAGTGATGGCCGAAAGCTCGCGCAGAACGGTCGCCGCATCTTCACCGTGCATCGTGAAGGTATGGCTTTCATTGAGGAAATGGATGTAGACCGCCTTTGGCATCGGCTGCCCCTCCTCCGAGGCTACCTGAACATAGGCGATTGCATCCGTATTAAAATACCGTGATCCGACTTTCATCCACATTTTAGTCTCCTTTTAAAACATCAAGACCACCCATGCCCTCCACTGCTCGCATGGCCGATGCGATTGGCAAACGCCGGAACGCGTGGAACGATCCGCGTTCCCTAGGGTGCGTCTTTCCGCCAACCGTACGGATAACACAGGTCTTCTACACAGATCGCCGCTTTCCTCCCATTGCGCCCCGGTATCCACGTCATTTTGCAAAATTTTCACACAGCCAGGGGACCGACAAACAAGTGGCATAGAGTCCGTATACGGCCGCGATGCGGCCGAGTTGCCTCGGGAAGCGTTTGCAAACGCTTCCCTTATCCGGTACAATGAGGGCGTCATGACCCAAGCCCTACCTAAAGTCCTAAATGCTTTGATTGTTTCTCAGGTCGATCCCGACAGTCCTTCCGAGCGCGCGGGCGTGCTTGTCGGCGACCTCTTGCGAGAAATCAATGGCAGGCCGATCCTGGATATTCTGGATTATCGTTTTCATGCTGCGGAAAAGCGTTTGAAGATGCGCCTCGATCGCAACGGCGAAACGATGGAACGGATCGTCCGCAAGCGGGAAGAAGAGGACGCGGGACTGACATTCGCATTCGAACTGGGCGATAAAATCCATACATGTCAGAACAAGTGCGTTTTCTGTTTTATCCATCAGCAGCCTAAAAAGATGCGCAAGTCTCTTTATCTGATGGACGACGATTTTCGGCTGTCTTTCATGCATGGAAACTATGTCACTCTGACCAACCTGAGTGATCAGGAATGGGCCCGGATTCTGGAGCAAAGGCTTTCGCCTCTCTATGTTTCCGTCCACGCGACCGATCCCGAACTCCGAGGCAAGTTGCTTGGCCGCAAAACTCCCACCCCCATTTTGCCTCAGATCCGTGAGCTTGCCGACCATGGCGTGGATGTCCATGCGCAGATCGTGCTGTGTCCGGGATTGAACGATGGGGAGGCGCTCGACCAAACGATCCATGCGCTATCGCTCGAACATCGCTCGGTGACCGATAAGAGAGCGGGCGTGCCTTCGGTCGCGATCGTGCCGGTGGGCCTTACTCAGTTCCGGGATCGATTGCCTTCGCTCCTGCATGTCGAACGGGATTATGCCCGGGACATGATCGCGCATGTCGCCCGCATCGAACGCGCATATCAAGCGCGCCTTGGAACGCGGTTTGCCTGGCTTGCCGACGAATGGTATTTCATCGCCGAGCAGGCCGTTCCCGGCAAAGCGCATTATGAAGAGTTCCCTCAGTTGGAGGACGGCATCGGCACGGTGCGCCTCTTCCTCGAGAGCGCAAAACAGGTAAGCAAACGGCTGCCGGAGAGTGTCGTCCTCCCTGTCCAGGCAACTTTTGTGACGGCGGAAATGCCCGCTCCGGTCGTTCAAGAGTTTGCGGAACGGCTGAACCGTATCGCGGGCGTCGATGTCAACGTTTGCGTCGTCAAGAACCACTTTTTTGGAGGCGATATCCATATCGCCGGATTACTTACAGCGACGGATATTCTCGCGCAGTTACGCCTCTTTCCGGATTGCCGGGATACCGTGTACATCCCCGGGATATGTCTGCGGGACGGATCGCTTTTTCTGGACGATGTCACCCTGGAGGAAGCGCGCCAAACTTCCGGATTGGATCTTCAAGTGGTCGGAAACACGCCGCGTGACCTTGCGGAGGCACTTGGCCTCATTCGCCCGGCGCAGAACGTTCGTTCCGGCGCCTCTCGATGGATTATGGAAGATAGCATTGCCGGTTAGCATCGCATGCCGCACGGAGCGCTGGACTTCTTCTTATCCCAACACCAATGTAGTTCGTACCCAACCACCATCTTTCCACAAGTAAGCAGGGAGCCCAACGCATGTCGGATACCTCGGCGCGGGATCTGGATTCTTCCCCCACATCTGCGGGAAGCGCGGCGCGACGCAAGACCGGAAATGGACGCGAACGTGCGTCCAAACCGAAACCCGATCTCTTTTTCAACCGAGAGTTAAGCTGGCTCGACTTCAATGCCCGTGTGCTGGCAGAAGCCTCGAACCCGGTGAATCCCCTCCTGGAGCGTTTGAAATTCCTCGCCATCTTCAGCAACAACCTGGACGAATTCTTTATGATCCATGTGCCCGGCATGTGGGACCGGGACGAGGAAGAGGCCGCGCTGCCGTCCAATCAGTCCTCCATCCAGGCCAATCTCAAGGCGATCAAGCAAAAAGTCGAGCCGATGCTCGAAATCCAGCATCGCTGCTTCGACGAAATTCTCTCCCAGCTTACCGCGTATGGCGTGCGTCTGTTAAAACATACCGAGCTGTCCGATGCGCAGAAAACGGCGCTTGCTTCTTATTTCGACCGCGAAGTCTTCCCCGTCCTTACTCCTCTTGCCGTCGATCCCGGGCATCCGTTTCCCTATATTTCCAATTTGAGTCTGAGCCTTGCCGTTGTGGTGCACGATCCTCGAACGGGCCGCCAGCGCTTTGCGCGCGTCAAAGTGCCCGCACGAACCGTGCTGCCCAGATTGGTGCCCATCCCCGGTGAAAAGTGGCATTTCATTCTTCTTGAAGAGGTTATCGCCGCCCATATCGGACGCTTGTTCACCGGCATGGAAGTGACTGCCTGTTACCCTTTCCGTCTTACACGGGATGCCGACCTCGAACTTGCCGAGGAGGCGGCGGACGACCTGCTGGAGATGATCGAAGAGGAGCTTGCCAAGCGACGGTTCGGAGAGATCGTCCGGCTGGAGATCGCGAAGTCGGTGCCGGATGTGATGCGGCAAACGATTTTGGGAGAGTTGAAAGAAGTCTCCGAGAACGAGGTCTTTTATATCGAAGGCCCGCTCAATATGGCCGATTTTTTCGGCCTTGTAGGGCTGAACATTCCCGAGCTTCACGACCCGCCCTTTGCCCCCGGCATCCCCGCCGTTTTGAAACAAAGCGAGGATATCTTTGCAGCCATTCGACAGGGAGATATTCTTCTTCATCATCCTTACCAGGCCTTTCAATCCGTGGCGGATTTTTTCCGGAGCGCGGCCGAAGACCCTCACGTTCTTGCGATCAAGCATACGCTCTACCGCACCAGCGGAGATTCCCCTATCCTGGAGGCGTTGATCGCGGCGGCCGATGCCGGCAAGCAAGTGGCGTGCGTGGTGGAATTGAAATCCCGTTTCGATGAAGAGAACAATATTACCTGGGCAAAACAGCTGGAAAAGTCGGGCGTCCATGTGGTTTACGGCCTGATCGGCTTAAAGACGCATTGCAAAGTAACGCTGGTGGTGCGGCGTGAAGAGGATGGGCTGCGCCGTTATGTGCATGTCGGCACGGGGAACTATAACCCGAAGACTGCGGCCGTTTATACGGACGTGGGAATTTTAACGTGCAACCCCGCGTTCGGTGAAGATGCAACCGATCTTTTCAACTTCCTCACCGGATACGCCCATCAGGAGAAGTATCGAAAATTTCTGGTCGCCCCGGTCACGCTGCGTCGCAAACTTGAAGCGCTGGTCGTCCGGGAAACGGACCTGCACACCCCGGAGAAGCCAGGGCGCATTCTCGCCACGATGAATGCCCTTGTCGATCCGACCCTCATCAAGCTGCTGTACGCGGCCTCCGAAAAGGGCGTCCAGATCGACCTCATCATTCGAGGGATGTGCTGCTTAAAGCCCGGCGTTCCCGGCCTTTCCGAAAACATCCGTGTCATGAGTATCGTCGGGCGCTTTTTAGAGCACAGTCGAATCTTCTATTTTCGAAATGGGGGGGACGAGGAGGTCTACATCGGCAGTGCCGACTGGATGACGCGAAATCTGGATCGGCGCGTCGAGGTGGTTGTGCCCGTAACCGACCGTTCTATTCTGAGAAACCTCCATGACAATGTGCTCTGTGTGCTTCTCAAGGACAACTGCCAGGCGTGGGACCTTCAGCCCGATGGCAAGTATATTCGAAGGCACCCGCTGCCAGGGCATCACCGGAATAGCACCCAGGAAGCGCTTCTGGAGACCCTGACGTCATAACAACCATAGTTGCTTGCCCGCCACTCCGGGCGAGATACGGGCGAAGGAAGAGTACCAAAGGATGTCACCCTTCAAGCGGCTGAGCGCAGGGCTCGGTCTTAGCATAGCGTTGCTTTCCATCCGCACCGTGAATGCGCAGACGCGCTACCATCTTACGGATCTGAAAGCGCCGTGGGGCGGTACATCCTACGAGCCGCCATCGCTGAACAATTTCGGACAAATTGCACTTGAAACCGACATCGGCAACCTGACCCAACATTCCTATTTATGGCAGTTCGGCAGGCTGATCTACCTCGGCTCGCTCGCCCCAGCAAATGTCAACGACTTGACTGCCGCAAGCAGCATCAACGATCTAGGCCAGATCGTCGGCCTCGCTACTTTTACCAACGACCCGGAGTCGAGCCCCATTCAATTCCTTTGGCAGAACGGCCAAATGAAGATCTTATACGGTCCCGATAGTCCGACCGGCATCAACAATTCTGACGACGTCAGTGGAGAAAGCGGCGCGGGGGCCTTAATGGCGAAAATCGGCGATGGAACAACGTTCTTGGAGTCGCCCGCCACTTCGCTCTCCAGCGGCACTTCGGCAATCAATAATGCCGGGCAGATCGTAGGCGTGGTCAGCCTTACGGCAAAATCGCCCCAGTTCGCGGCCCAGTTCGCGGCCCTTTGGTACAACGGGACAAGGACGCTGCTGCCGACTTTGCCTGGTTTCACCTATGGCACTGCCTCCGCCATCAACAACCTGGGAGACGTAGTCGGGAGCTGCGGCACGACCACGGTAGCCCATACGACCCTCTGGCACAACGCAAAGGCCATTGACCTGGGAACCCTGCCGGGCGGGATGGGAGCAGGGGCATACGGCATCAACGACAATGGCCTCATCGTCGGGCAGTCCAACCTGGCTGCGGGGTACGGCCCCTATTATGGAACAGTCTACCAAAACGGCGTCCTCCGTAATGTCAACGATCTCCTCGTCGGAGCGCCTGGCTGGAGCGTGAGCAAGCTCACAGCGGTCAACAACCGAGGCCAGACAGTAGGCATCGCGACCTCGCCTGCGGGCGTCATGGAAAGCGTCCTGCTCACCCCTCTCAACCGCTTCGACTTCACCAACGAAGGACACGACGACCTGCTCCTGCGCAACGGCGTCTCAGGCGATCTCGTGCGTGCGCGCATGAACGGCACAACCGCTCTCAGCAGCTCTACCTTCTTCGCCGGTCTGTCCAACGCATGGAAACTCGTGGCCGCGCCCGATCTCAACGCGGATGGACATCCCGACCTCGTCTTCCAGAACCAGACCACTGGAGACATCTCTTACGCAATCATGAACGACGGCCAGCCGCTTGCCTCGGGCTACATTATCCATGGCGAGCCGCTCGCGTGGAAGGTAGTGGGCATGCCCGACCTCAACGGAGACGGCCATCCCGACATCCTCTGGCAAAACGCTCAGACCGGGCAGGTGGCCTACACCCTCCTCACGGGAAAAGCCCCGTATGCTCCCATCGGAGGAGCGGGCAACTGGGGCTTTCTCTTCCCCAGCATGGCGGCAGGCTGGCGCATCGTGGGCGCTCCCGACATCAGCGGCGATGGCGTGCCCGACATTCTCTGGCAAAACGACCAGACGGGACAGGTAGCGGTCAGCACGATGCGCGGTCTGGTGCAGGTGGACTGGACGATCCTCTTTACAGGCGTTTCTGCGGGCTGGGAAGTGGTGGGAACTGCCGACCTGAACGACGATGGCTCTCCCGATATCCTCTGGCAGAACACTCGGACGGGCGCGACCGGCTATACGCTTATGAGCGGCGGCGTGGTGCTGGCGGGATCGGGCGGCTTCCACTCTCTCTTTGCCAGCCTCCCTGCAGGCTGGCAAATCAGCGGAATGAACTGAAGAGAACGCGAACGCCCGAGCAGACTGATGCACCATACACAGGAAGCCGTCGCGGGTTGGATAATAGGGCACGGCGAATATACCGTTTCTATTGAACCCACCGTGTCTCTTCTGTTACCCTGCCGCTCCGGCTGAGAGTTTGCTCTTCGGCACGATCAGCTTACGAACACACGGCGATGAAACGCCCACCACTCCAGCGCGAGAACCCCCAGCGCCGCCAGCGCGAACAAGGGCAGCAACGGATAGTTGTCCGTGACCCTGTGTCCGGCGGAGGGAGTGGGATTGTCCAGAATGGTCAGCGATTTGTGCGCCGTGATATCCGACTCGCTCGGGTTTGCCAGGCTTGCGGCAAAAGAATAGGAGAAATCCTTTCCTTGCGCCTGGTAGAAACCGATCTGATCCACGTTCGAAAACACCGCGCCGCCTTTTTCTCCCACCACGACCTCATGCTTCGATCCATCCGGTTTGCTGATCGTGATCTTGCCCGCGCCTACCGGAGCGGGAACGACGATTGCTTCCCCGGTATGCACCTGTCCCAGTTCGCTGTCGTCATTTCCGGTGCCCAGCCATCGCACGCTGTTTGCCATAAAAATAGGGAAAGCGACCCGTAGAGGAAAGAGCGACTGGGTCAGCGAAAAGCCCACGAACTCAGAGCGCATACGGTTCTTTTCGCCCACGGAGATCAGAGATCCGGACTCCGCCACGGCGAGTTCCTGTCCCCACCCCAGGGTCTCGGCCTTCAGCGCGGTTCCAAAACGATCGGTTCCAAAATCGACATAGCGTAGCACCGGATGATCGCGTTCCCAATCCGCCGGCGCTACGTTCTCCAGGGACCCACCCGCTTTCACAGGCGCCTGGTCGCTCACGCAATGCAGAAAGAGATAGTTGCCCTCCGGCAGCTTCGCGGGCGCGGTCTCGTTGAAGACGATCACGTCGTACCCTTTCCCCCCGGCAAATGCACTCGCTTTGCTGAGTTGGATACTGGAGTCGACTTTGAGCGCGTTTTCCAAAAAGGGATTTTCGCGCCCCACCAGCAGCACCTTCAGCGTTTTGCGCGGTTTCAGGATGAGATAGGCTTCGTTATCCGAGGCGAGATCATCTTTGACATCGAGACGCACGCGCATTTTGATCGGGTTTTCCGGCTCGGGTAGGTCGTACGGCTCGATGCTTTCAGCGTTCGCAGCCAGAACGATCTCATGCGCCTCGATGAGATTGTCGTCCGCATAGATTTCTTCGTTAAATTTCTTCGTCGCGCCGGCGTAGTTGTGGCTTACGACCAGAAGCTGCACCTTCTTCTCCTGTCCCAACTCACGGCGAAAATCCACGGCGACGATGCCGACGTTATCGTGGCCCGCGCCGATCGGATAGAACGCGATGTGCGCTTTGCCGATGTTCAGGTTGGCCAGCGTATTCTGGTCCCCACTCCCCCCGGAGGTTTTCGTATTTTCCCCTTCGAATCCGCCGTCCGAGATCAGATCGATCGTCCCATTGTCGCCGCCATTGTGAGAGGCCACGAGGCTCGCCGAAAGGTTGAGCGCTTCCC
>JBBRKX010000035.1:0-12842 GCA_038231675.1 Chthonomonadales bacterium
ACCTGCTTCCCGCCGACATCACCGGCAGCAGCTTTTACAACCCGAGCGACGGCACCTTTACGTTCCGAGAGGGCCCTATCTTCGCCAACATCGTGCTCGCGGACGAGATCAACCGCACATCGCCGCGCACGCAGTCCGCGCTGCTGGAAGTGATGAGCGAGAACCAGGCGACGGCGGACGGAATCCGCCGCGAGCTTCCCCGCCCTTTTTGCGTGATCGCCACCCAGAACCCGATTGAATACCATGGCACGTATCCGCTGCCGGAAGCGCAGATGGACCGTTTCAATATGCGGATCACGCTGGGCTACCCGGACATCAGCCACGAGATGGAGATCCTGTTCAGCCAGAACACCCACCATCCTTTCGATTCCCTCAGCCCGGTGGTGACGACGGGAGCGGTGCTGAAGCTTCAGGAGCAGGTGAAGACCATCCGCTTCGACCGCGCCATCGCCGACTATATCCTCCGCCTCGTCCACGCCACCCGAGTCGACAACCGCCTCCGACTCGGCATCTCTCCCCGGGGTTCGCTCGCCCTCTACCGCAGCGCCCAGGCCCGCGCCCTCTATCTCGGCCGGGATTATGTGCTGCCCGAGGATGTGCACACGCTCGCCATCCCCGTCCTCGCCCACCGCATCCTCCTCGACACCAAGTCCAAGTACGGCGGCCTCATGTCTCAACAGATCGTGGAAGAACTCCTCGACAAAACCCCCGTCCCCCGGTAACACCCATATCCGCTCCTAATGATGGAGGTGCCTTTCACCGTTCCAATTGCCAAGATCGTAATAAATAAAACAGGTATTATAAGCCTCTCAGGGATCATATTCTATATCGATATATAACCTTCGGTACACTTTTCAAATCTGAAATCGGGCATGTCATACCACCCGTAGCAGTCCATCACATTGATCCTGATCCTGATCCGCTGCAATGTTTTAATATTATGACTAATTGTCACGCTATCTTACCATGTAGGTAATCATGATAGAATTTTTTACGCTAACTCCTTGACAAACCGAACAGCCCAGCAGTATACTCTCGTCAACATTCGCAGTTACTGTGTTTCATTCCAAAGTACCTCCAACCTGAAGCACATCCGTGGCCTTCGCAATCACGGTAGCAACAAAAATCATACAGTTGACTAATGTCTTCATATTCGATGATACAATCATCGCAGGCATTATAACAAGTTGTTCCCTGTTGCTATTTTTACCTATTCATTATCTGGACCATTCTCATAATTCTTTGACTTCGTTCTGCAGGTGAAATCATTTACAAGTACAAGGCTATTTATGCAGTTTACTCTAAGGAACCCGTGCTCTCACGCTGTCGTATCGTTCCATTTTGGGCCTGATCGGAATAGCCTCACTGCTTCTGATGTCAGACAAAGTCAATTTCTAGCCAGGCGGGTTCGGGCTTCGGAGGCTATTTAGTGGCGACATGCCAGTATGAAACTATGGCAAGGGGATTGATCATGTGCGCTACTCGCTTTTGCTCTACTGTGCTACACGTTTTATGCCTTCTACTTTTCACCGCATGGAGTTTAGCGAGTATCCCTTCTTCGGACGTTCCTGGAATGGGATTGCCGCAAGCAACGCTCACTCTGAATCTGGTCGCACGCATGGACGCTAACAGTGACAAACTGCATTGGGTATACATTTTACCGAAGAAGCCTACTCAAGAACCCGATGCAGACGCCATTAGTATGTCCATCGAGACCGAAAATACGGATATCCGAGCGGCATTAATACAGGATCTTCCCAATGATGACGGCGCTTCCCTAACCGATATCCTCTCATTCGTTCGTGATGGAATCGATGGTTTGCATGATCTACGGATGTTGATGGAGACGGTCCAATGTAGTATGCGGCTTCCCGACGGCACTAAGCCAACATTCCCTGGTTTTCACGGCAAATATCCGAATGCCCTGGAGCCCGGCGATTCCGGCGTAACACAGGATGGCGCATCCGCAAGTATTGTCATTAAGTTTGGCTATGTGTATAAGACCGTAAAAGGTCTTACGGTCTACGTAGGGACGCATCGGGCCTCTCTCCATCCCCAGCAAGCAAAAGTGTTCCACCGACTACTTGGAGACATTAATGCGGAGCAGGGCAGTGCAGCGCTACTGCTTCCTTCCATAGCGCCATCTATTCTCTGCAACATGCATTATACAGATGCGGATGTTCTGGGGAATGAGGATGAGTTGCGAACAGAGCTCGCAAAAACAGCATGGTTGCTCTATCACATCGCTTCTAAAGGCAATCGTATTGCGATTGGTCTGCCTGCGCCGACGGATGAAGCCCGGCAGGCTATTGAAAGCGAGACGAGAGCAATGCTAGCTTTGCCTGGCGGACAGGAAATTCCGTTTAATGTTTCTTTTACATCGGCGGACCCCACGCACCATGTCCTTGCCATAACCGATTTGAGACTTATAGCCGGGGTGGGCCTCAAATCGCTCCCCTATCCCTGGGAGGATGATGTGTTCCGCGAACGAGAAGGGCGTGCCGCAGATCGTATCGCGTATAAGCGCACCGCACGCATTGCGAAACGTGAAAAGGCCTTGCGAGATTCCATGACCCCTTTTCATCACAGACGTATCCCACAACTAGATGGTTGGGAGACACTCGAAACGCTCGTAACAAACCTCAAGAACGACGACCAGATCCTTAGCGTCAAGCCACCAAGGGGGATTGATTCCGGCGAGGACTATTTAATCTCAATCGAAGTAATATCACGAGATCCTTCGGTGCTTACTATCAGTGGGGGCGGTAGCTATTCGGTGGAAGACGGACTTGCTGCGGACCTCGGACTAAACGGTATCAACTATCTAAATCAGCATGCACAATTCTCGGCTACACTGAAAGTTGGCGATACAGTGCAACGTGGAAAGTTGATGGGTCAGATCGAGCAGCCACTTGGCGCCTTCACGCATGTTATTTATAGCTTGGAGGGCCGACTCGTACATGACCGCAATCAGATTCTCGATGACAAACAATTTGGCTCCGTAGAGGAACTGGAGACTGGTTTACGCCCTAACATCGCATTACGCTACGCATCGGCCGGCCTCAACCGCGCGCCCGGGCTAGGAATTGTCACGTCCACTTCCCGATACGGTGCTCTAAGCGCACTAGACGTGGCGCTTGACTACCGAGACGTCAATCTCAAAGCGCGAGGACTGAACGCAGGGACGCTGCAAGGAGGAACGCTCTCCGCCCTCTCGATCAAGTTTACGCAATCCCTGACAACTGCACTCGGACATGGCCAGCATCCCGGCTTCAACCAGTCAGGTCTGGTGTTCTCCGTCTCATCGGAGCGGGGGATGGATATTCTCGGTGGACATTTTCGGTACGATCAGCATCAGGTCAAATTGTCCGAGACAATCTTTTTCGGGCGAAACGTCACCCGTAACGATGCATTTTTGCGGATACAAAAGGGGGTTGGCGTTTCCAGCGGCGGTACGCCTGTTTTTCAACAGTTCCGCCTTGGGGGCCTGGACATTAGTCCCGGATTAGAGAGCGGCGAAGTATTGGCTAACAACTTCGGCTTCCAGCAGATTGAAGTTGGTTTTGGATTGCCTTACCTAGGACTTGCACCGAAGGAGCAGGGAAATGCAGCATTCTCACCCACAAACGCGTTTCTAAAACTGTTCTATGCTTCGGCTCACCCGACAACGCACCACACATTCAATGAACTGCTGCGCACCGGAGCCGGACTGGAGGGTTATGGTGCTGGCCTGGAGTTTCGTAGTCCCGACCAAACTACAGCGTTAACAATTGGATATGCATTCTCGCCCAGTTCACATCAGCATCGGTCAGGCACCTTTGTGACGGGCATCATATTGTACTTCTAATGCACTCTTTCGTCCCAGTTCAACCATTCACATCGTAGGGAGAGACCAATGGCAGGATTGCAGATCAAGCAGAATGATAAGATCTATACTTTTGAGCCAGACATGACGATCACTCTCTCCGGTGCCGCGGCCGGGACATGGAGTGCGACCACCCCGCTGGGTACACCAGGTAAGAACGGAATCTCCTATATTCTGACTGGCGCGGTAGAACAGTTTGTGCCGGTCAAGTATGCATTTAACGCCAACAATCAGTTGACATTGCTTGTGTCCGCCGCTGATGGGGGCATATCGACGACGCCCACGGTGTACAACGGCGGACTTGACATCGATAGCAATGATGACATTATCTATATCCTGCTCGGCCCAGATGACAACCTGACCCAATCGAACTTTCTCACAGTATACGGTGTTTTGCAGGTTTCCGCTGGCGCCAAACAGATCGTTATCGACCTGACGGAAGGGGGGCAGACCCAAATAAAGCTGTCGATCTCATCCAGGCGGGTAGAAGCGAAAGCAAACGATACTCTCAACCTCCCTGGTGGAGATGCACTAATATTCGTAGCACTTACGACAAACCGTCTTCCCGACAGCTCGGTTAAACGCATTACCGCCCAATTAACGTTTACCGGTAAGTGGGACATTCAGGACAGCAAACTCGTGTTCCTCAGCCAGATTGAGGGCGATGCGAACGGGGTCAAGGCAGTCTTGGCTTTCGATGGCAAGTTCAAGGGGGTTGAGGTAGGCCTTCAGTTCGATAACCTGGATGGTGCTCCAAATTTGAGTTTCACTGTGCATGGACAACATCGCTGGAGCCAAGGGGATGTCGCATGGAACATGTCCCTGGGATACTCGGGACAGCAGTTCTTGGCAGACGCAGACGCAGATCTGCAAATGAACATAGGAAGTGGACAAACGTTATCCATAAAGGGCGGATTGAAGCTCGTACACCGGCTTGGAGGAGACGGCACAAAGGAAAATATGGCGGCAACGTCGCTACAAATGAACCTGAGCGCTGCATATCATCTGGATCAGCCTGGTCGTAGCATCGTGTTTGAGGCAGACCTGTCGAATAGCCCAACAGGCGCCAACTACAACCTATTCCTGGAGGGTACGTTCAAGATACGGGGTGGGCAACTACAGTTCGACGTGAAGTTCAGTAATGCGGACGGGGCAGCAGAGGCCTCAGTAGAATTGAAGTTTACTGGCACGTTGGGGAGTGTAAACGCCGCGATCGACTTGTTAGTCAGCAACGTGGGCGGACGCCCATCCGTGAACTTTGATATCAGCATAACCTACGTGGATGGCGTACGACTTAGCAAAGGCAACCCGATTCCTGTGGCCCCTTAGCGTGACGGTTGGGTCCGCTACAGTTCTGAATGCGATGCTTCAGGACAAAAAATAGATACTGCCCCGACCGGGACTCCATTACGCGGTCCGGGCGATAGAGGAGTTTCAGGTGGACAATCGCGCGGATCCCTCCCAGGCCCATGGTAACTACTGATCCAACTCTGAACTGCCGCAGCAGGCCTGCTCCCTCTGCGGCGTAACTTCCAGCCACCGACTGATCTACTAACACAGTAATAAGGAGGCTTATATGTTCGGCTCTACTGTTCTTGAAGTGGCGATTGGCATCATCTTCATCTATTTGCTTTTGTCACTGGTCTGCTCGGTGGTCAACGAATGGATCGCCGGAATTTTGGCGCTACGTGCGAAAAACCTGGCCGCAGGCATCAAAAACCTTCTTCAAGACGATAAAGGCACGGCTGTGGCGAAGGCCATTTACAATCATAGTTTGATTCAGGGGCTCAGCAAAACAAGTCAAAAGCCCTCAACCAACGTGCCTGCCACCACTCCTGACGTGCCCCCCACTGCTGTCGTGCCCCTTAAAGGGAAAGACGGTCCCTCCTACATTCCGGCACGGACATTCGCCATCGCCCTCATGGATAACCTCGGCCTGCTCTTGCCTTCGGATCCCAATGCCGACAGCACTGCACGGGTCAACACGCAAGTGAAAATCGTTAATGATATCAGTGGACTCGACCCCACTCTAAAACAGGGAATCATCGCGCTTATCAAGCAGGCAAACGGCAATATTGCGCTATTGCAACAGAATATCGAAAATTGGTTCGACGATGCAATGGACCGGGTAAGCGGTTGGTACAAAAGGCAGGCGCAGGTCCTCCTCTTTTGTTTAGGGCTGGGCCTTGCCCTGGCCGTGAACGCCGATACCGTTTACATCGCGGATACCCTGATGCACAATGACGCGATGCGATCTTCAATCGTTTCAGAAGCGGGAAAGATATCGTCGCAAGGTCAGCCACCAAAAGAAGCAAAGGAGGTATTTGACGAGCTAAAGAAAGTACCATTGCCCATCGGCTGGTCAGAAGACCCGGAAGACAAAAAGCCCACTGGCCTCGTCATGGCAATTTCGACGCCTGGTGCGGGTATGCGAATAGTTGGATGGTTATTGACAGCGGCTGCCCTTTCGCTGGGCGCGCCATTCTGGTTCGATATGCTGAATAAGGTGATGCGCATTCGCCTCGCAGGCAACACACCCGCCGAAAAGGGAAAAGTACCCCCACCCGAAAACACAAAAGCAGTTTAGAATCTATCGGGTTTTCACGAAACCGCTATATATTCGAGGAACCGCCGGGGCTTGCTGGTAGAAGCATCGGATGCGGCCATCCTCGAACGCTTCCGGCGACGAGGCCTTGTGGAGCGGTTATGTGATCTGTACACAGGCCTTTTGCCGCCCATGCGCTAAATCTACACCGAGGAGATCAATGATCTGCCTCCATGGAAGAGAATGGCCATCCTTTGGTGTGGAACGATTGGCGTCCACAGCGAATAGCACATGCCGAGTGCGATCGCTCTGTACGCGGTACGTGTTGTGAAACTCTGCGGCTTGCACGCACTGCAATTGGATTTGCGGCGACACCCGCGCCGTAATTCGAGAAAGGGTTGGAGGAAAATGATCGATTTAGCTGCGTTGCCATTTATTCAGTCGGCTCAGCGCACCTTTCATCTCGGGCCGGAGAACCCCGAGCGTAAGGTCAACTGGCTTGTGCTTCACACAGTTGACGACGGTCAAGGTCAAGTGGAGCATGTAGCTCTCAGCAATGCGCACTTTTTTATGCACGGCGGAGACCCGCACAACCCGGCAAGCGCACATTACTTTGTAGATGGCGGCGCCGATCAGCCCGCGATACACACCGTGCAGATGAAGGACATTGCATTTGCAGCGCCAGGCGCAAACACACATGGTGTTCATATCGAACATGCGGGCAGCAGTGCACAGTCCGCCGCAGAGTGGTCAAATGATTATGCTCGCGCGATGCTGGAACTGTCCGCACAGATTGCGGCGGCAGTATGCAGCCGCTTCAATATTCCTCCTGTCTGGCTTTCCCCTCACGACCTTCTCGCGGGTAAGGCCGGCATCACGTCTCACAATAATGTCACGATAGCCTTTAAGCCTGAATTTCCCCGTGCTTCTCACACGGATCCAGGCCCTAATTTCCCTTCAGGGCATTATGTAGAACGCGTCAAGGCTCTTTTGGAGCAGGGATAACGTTAACGCCTGAGACCACACCTGCGATGGAACCCTTGGCAAGGAAGCTAATATCGCGGCTGCAGGCTTTGACGTGTCAGAGTTTCCTGGTTTGACCGCAATGGCGGCCTGGAAGCAGCACTCTCCTGACCAATTCGCATGTGAACAAGACAAAGCGCACTGGTCAATGGACGGCAGGGGAGCACATGAATGCTCCCCTGTGCCACGACAGGGAATCGGATTCCCATACGGAGAATGGGGGGGACACGTTCAGTTTCGTACTCCACCTCTACAAGCGTAGCCGGTAGTGGGGAATTGTACAGAAAGGGCAGTAGAAATGTCCGAAACGGAGACTAACAGCGTAGAAGCTGATTCGCCATCTACATCTGGCTCAAAGCAAGAAGAGGCCAAAATAGATAAGAATTTTATTGAGCGCCTCAACCCTTATATCACTATTACTGCAGCAATTGTAGCCATCATCGTGGCTGTCGTCGGCCTGCCAACTGCTATCGTACAGCGCAACCAGCTAGCCTTACAAAACGATAAATCTCAGGAAGAAATTAAAGGATTACATATAGATAATAGCAATAAGAATGCATTGATTGATTCCCAAATTAAGCAATCGGTTACAAGTTTATCGCAGTCTGCAGCTACAATAGAAGAGCTCAAGGAGCAAGTAGAATTATTAAAAGTACAAAGACGGAAATCAGAATTGTCTATGGAAGCCGGTGCGCCGTTACCCGAGTTTGCTTTCACCTACATAACCATGGACCTCAGTACATACGGGGCTTTTCGGGAAGATCTCGAGCGAAGGCATGCCAGCTTGTTTCCGAAATGTATAACATTCAGAAACGACCTGGATACCATGGTCAGTAGCGGAAAATACCAAGCCATCGTTCCAAATTTCAGGTTAGGGCCAAATCACGATTATAATTACGACTGGCAGCTAGATGCCAATAAGGCAGCAAAAGCAAACGAGCTCACCGTTACCTGTCTGGTTGTTCAGCAGGATGAAGGGCGAACGGCAAGGAATGCGGGAATAGAGTTTAAATATATCCCTGTCGCCGGCCCGTTAAACCTGCTTTCCGAACTGATAAGTCCGACCGTGCTGATTACACAGAAATATCATAAGGCTGTTTCTATCCGTAAGTATACCTTTGGGGATTTGAGGATAGGGGAAGGACGAATTATCCCTTTATTTATATCGCTTCAAAACCCACGCGTTCACGTGGCATTTGGACCGTGTGCTATCCCTCTTAACGTAATTTATACAGATAGCAATGGTGGGAAACAGCGACAAGTGAAATATAAAATACCTCCCATGGGGGAAAGACCTTATAACGTCCAGGAAGGCATCGACTACTCGAATTAACGGTATTTGGCAGTGATGAATTTCGCTATAAACGGAACCGCTTCCAACACCGGTTCAACTTAAGGGTGTGATGCAGGTCGGAATATGCGCCCAACAACCTGAGCGAGCAACCCCAGGAGCGGCCGATCATGACGCGCAAGGTTTCGGAGATACTCGTCACCAATGATCTGGGCTATATCTACGGATAGTTTGGAAACAGACTGACAGACGATGTCAACAGATACCGCTGCCGCGATTGGGAGCCTGCGCTTCAAAAGTAGTTATCGTCGTGTCCTTCCTCGCGCGGGTAAGCCCAGAGTCTGGATGAGCGAAACCCTTAACGCCCAAAATTACAGAGGGGATCCGGCAGATTCTATCGAATTGGTCGCGTGTCTCATGCTGTTTTAAAAAAGTGAGGAGTTGAGGAATGGACATTCTCCATACGTTATGGCAGGACGCGCTCGCCGAGGGACACGTGCTGCAGCAGGACTTGATCAATCTTAAGGAAGTGTTCACCAAGAAGCTGGAAACGCTGCTGGCGCGACCGGCGCCTCTCCGCGCTCTGTTCAAGCAGTTGCGGGAACACCAGCCTATCCTCGTTGTACCGGGATTGGCCGTTGTTTCGAAGTATGAGGATGTGCTGGAGGTATTGTCGCAAGAAGCGCACTTCACCGTGGCAGAGATCTACGCAAAGAAAATGGAGCGTGAAACCGGAGCGTTCCTCCTCAGCATGGGCGACACGCCGGAATATCATCGCCAGTTGGAAGCGATGCAATATGGGGCGCGCCCCGAGGACCTGGACGGCATTCGGAGTTTTGTCGCCACGACCTCCGACGCGCTCGTGGAGCAGTGCGCTCCGCTGGGGCGCATCGACGTCGTAGGGCAGTTGTCGCGCGTTGTGCCCTCCCGTCTGGTCGCCACGTACTTCGGCACGCCCGGCCCGGACGAGGCCACCCGGATGCGGTGGATGCGCGCCATTTTCCGGGATATCTTCCTGAACCTGAGCGACGACACGGGTGAACGCAACGACGCGATCGCCGCCGCGCGTGAATTGGACGCGTATCTCGACACCCTGATCGCCACGCGCAAAATCGATATTGTCGCCGATCCGGACAGGTACGATGATTTCCTCTGTCGCCTGCTGAAACGGCAGCAAGCCGACCCCGGCAGTCTCGACGACCGCACGATCCGCAATATACAGGGCGGAACGGTCGTCGCCGTAACGGACACCAACTCCAAAGCCATGGCGCAGGCGCTGGATCAACTATTGGATCGCCCCGATGCTCTTCTGGCGGCCCATCAGGCGGCCTGTGCCGATGACGACGCCACGGTCGCCGCCTACGTCTTCGAGGCGCTGCGCTTCAATCCCCAAAACCCGTTTCTGCTCCGCCATTGCGCGCAGGATTATGTGGTGGCGAAAGGAACGCCTCGCGCAAAGAACATCCCGGCGGGCAGTCTGGTGATTGTCGGCACCTCTTCGGCCATGTTCGACGAGGAGAAGTTCACCGCGCCAGAGACCTTCCGGACCGATCGCCCCGCCGAAAATTATATCCATTACGGATACGGCCAGCACACCTGTTTCGGGCGCTACATCGCCGCCATCATGATTCCCGGCATGGCGAAAAGCCTGCTCCGGCGCACCAATCTACGACGCGCCCAGGACGACGGCCACATCGTGTACGATGGCGCATTCCCTGACCGCTTTCTGGTTGAGTTCGGCCGCTAAAAGGGAAAAGAACGCCTGACATCCTTGCGATTCCTCGATTTGCTTTGCAGCCGTAAGTGGCATTCAAGCGGATCGTGTGGGGCAAGCACGAAGGGAATGAGCGGCCATCTGTCGAATGGGTCGTGTGTCTAATGCTGGTTTATACAGGTCCGTCGTTTGTAGCAACGATTGCCGACGGCCTATGACGGAGGTCACGGATGGTGCAAAACGCATGGAGCGTCGTGACGCGCATCAGGGCGGGCGAAATAGACGCCCTCGAAACAGTTCTTACAGGGATTGGCAGCAATGTCACAACCAACACCCTCGTCCCCTTCCCTCAGTTTAAGACCCTGCACTTCGCCTGCTGGGTCGTTCTGAAACGCGATCCGAATTTCCCGCCTTGCCTCGTGCTGGAAACCAATTTCGACGGCGACCTGGACCCGCATATCGACGAGTGGCTTCAGCATGCCGCCAACGGATTGCGGGAAGTTTATCGCCACTGCGAAGGCTATCCTCCCGAGGCCGATCACGATGTGACACGTTTGCGGCAGTACCTTCTGCGGCACCGTGTGCTGGAAGCCGCGTTTTATGTCGGGTGTGCCGAGCGTCCGCTGGGCGTCATTTTAAATGCGCTCGATACGCGGCATGCGGTCGAAGGCTTCCTGGACGCGCAGCAGCCGCAACGTACCCTGAAGAACCTCAACCCAACCCAGGTTTACGCGCGTATCAAGGCGTTCCTGCAGGCCAATCCCGTGGCGGCGCCCTATACCCCTTCCACGCCATACAGCAGTCTTGTGCTGCGTTCCCAGCTGAACCTGGCCTTGTGGATTGGCGGCGCGCTGCTTCTGTCGCCCCTGCTGCTGATCTTCCTTCTCTTTTATGTGCCAAACTTGCGCCGTCATGAGAGCCAGGAAGCCGCTTTGCCCGGCCCGCCCTTGCTGGCCGTCGATCCCCGACTGTTCGGCAAGGAAGATATCTGGACGCAAAATCACCTCACCACGCTCACGAATGTAAAACCGGGCGCGTTTCGCATTCAAACGCTCAAAGGCATTCTGTGGATCATCAATCTGCTGGCGAAAACGGTCTTCATCACCGGCAGTCTGGGCGGCATTCCCACGATCCACTTTGCGCGCTGGCTGCTGATCGATAACGACCGGCGACTGCTGTTCTTCAGCAATTACGACGGCAGTTGGGCCAGCTACCTGGGCGATTTTGTGGACAAAGCCAATTATGGCCTGACCTCTGTCTGGAGCAACACGGACAATTTCCCCCCTACCCGCTTTCTGTTCTTTGGCGGCGCCCAGCACATAGAAGAGTTCAAAGCCTGGAGCCGCAGGGGCAACGAGTACGCCGCCGTCTGGTACAGCGCGTACCCGCACGCCTCCGTGCGCAACATCACCCATGCGGTTCAGATCAGCGAAACGCTGCACGGCACGCCGGATGACCGCGCCATCGGCGACTGCTTGAAGAAATTCTAGGCGGGCGTAGACCCTAAGCGCACCGGTATCCTGCAACCAGAGCAATCTCACAGGGTTTTCTCGGAGAGTATCCCATATGAACGACGCGACCTTGACGGAAGTGGAACTGCCCGATATTCAAGGGATAGTGACCACCGGGTACGGACACCTGATGTACTCCCGGTTCTTGTTTCTACAAATCCGACAGCCGGACCAGGCACGCGCGTGGCTGCGACAAATTCTGCCCGATATCACGACATCGGCACGACGCCCACGCAAAGCGCCCAAGCCGACGTTTGCCATGAATATCGCTTTCACGTATTCCGGGGTGCAAAGCCTCGGGCTGGCGGAGGACGCGCTGCAAACGTTTCCGCGTGAGTTTCAGGAAGGCATGGCAAGCGGGGAACGCCCCCGCGTACTGGGCGACACGGAGGACAGCGATCCCAGCAAGTGGGACATGGGCGGACCGGAACCGCACAACGCGCCCTTTCATATCCTGCTGCTCTGCTACGCCATCGACGATACGACGCTGAACGCAAAATGTGGCGCACTGAACGCCGGCTTCGAACCCGGCGGCCTGACATCGATATATGAACAGGCTTCGGGACGCATCAGTGAAAAAGAGCCGTTCGGGTTTCGAGACGGCATCTCGCAGCCGTTCATCGAGGGCAGTCCGGGCAAATGCACGCCCGGGGAAACGCCCATCCACGCGGGCGAATTTCTGCTCAGTTACCGCAACGGCTACGATACCATCACCCCCGCTCCTCTGGTTTCCGTCGCACAGGACCCAAGCAACATCCTGCCGCTGTCCGTGGCGAGTCCGGCAAGCAAGGACTTTGGCAGAAACGGCACCTATCTGATTTTCCGGAAATTGGGGCAGGATGTGGCGGGGTTCTGGCGTTACCTGGAAGAGCAGACTACCCAGCTTGGTATGG
>JBBRKX010000036.1:0-12836 GCA_038231675.1 Chthonomonadales bacterium
ATCCAGGGAACCTGCCGGGCTGGTCCGCGTCATGTTAGGCGAGATTTATTGTTGTTTTGGCCTATATCATCCGGCACTGTCCGCCTGTACAGTAGGGAGAAGCGAATGCTGAGCGATGAAGTGCAACCCGATCAGACTTCCGAGGTCGCCGTCGACCCCTGGTGGCGCGCGGCCGAGCATCAAAATAGAGAAACGGCGCCCCCGGCCGAACTGAAAGCTGATGAGACGTTGATCATCCCGGTGGTCGAAGAAAAATTGGCGATCGAAAAGCGTGTCGTGGAGACCGGCAGGGCGAGAATTGTAAAGCATGTCCGTGAGCATCAGGAGACTGTCGATGCGACCCTCATGCAGGAGGAGGTGACGATACAGCGCGTGGCGATCAACCTGCCGGTCGATAGTCCTCCTTCGATCCGCACGGAAGGCGACACCACCATCTATCCGGTGCTGGAGGAAGTGCTTGTTGTCGAGAAGCGGCTCATGTTGAAGGAAGAGATTCATGTGATACGCACGCGGCATGAAACGACTCGCCCGGAGACTGTGACGCTCCGGAGCGAGAGCGTAGAGATCGAACGGGACGTTCCCGAGACGAATTAAACGCAACTGTCCTCTGCAATGAGGACTATCCCAGGAAGGATACCAATATGAAGACGGTAGTAGGGCTGTTCGATACTTTCCCGCACGCGCAAAACGCGGCGGAAGCGCTGGAAAACGCCGGCATCTTGCGAGACGATATCAGCGTGGTGGCAAATAATCAGAGCGGGCACTACGATCAGTATGCGTCCTCCGATTCGACGGCCGCTGCGGCTTCCGATACGGCGCTTGCCGCCGGGGCGGGAGCCACGACCGGAGGAGTGGTGGGAGGCATTACCGGCCTGCTCATGGGGGTGGGACTGTTCATGATTCCGGGATTCGGGCCTATCGCCGCGGCTGGTTGGCTGGTTTCGGCTCTCACCGGCGCCGGCATCGGCGCCGTTGCAGGCGGAATGATTGGCGCGCTTACCAATGTCGGCGTGCCGCATGCGGATGCGGTAACCTTCAATGAAGGAGTCAAACGCGGCGGAACCCTGCTCGCCATCAAGGCGGAAGACAGCGAAGCCGACGAGATCGCTCGGATCTTGAGCGATCATGGCGCGGTCGATATCGATGAGCGCGGCGGCCAATATCGTCAGGAAGGCGTTATATCGACCTCCACTGGCGGCACAAACATGGAAACCACGGACGCGAATGCGCATGTTATGCGAGACGATGTCGCGCCGGATGGCGCCGTTATAAACTCCGGCACGACGCAGGAGACCAGGGAAAGAACGGTTATTTAAGGGCAATGTCCTCTATTCCGCGTCGTTTCCATTTGGGACGTTGGGGAATGGGCACGTTATAGTTCCGCTCTTCCGCAATGCGGGAGAGCGGATTATAAGCCACGAGAAAGCATAGTGGAAAACAGACTGCAGGAAGCAATCGCAATGACGATTGTTCAGGAGAGAAATCGATGTCCGATACGAGCGCCACGCTCACCCGTTCCCACGGTGACGGAGTATTAAATCCCAGAGCAAGGAAAGTAAACGTTGGGGAACGCGAAAGAATGGCTTCGCTGCTGCTCGGTGGAGCGCTCACCATTTACAGTCTTTTTCGCCGTACTCCAGGCAGTCTTCCCCTCCTCGGTGTGGGAGCGGGTCTGATCTATCGTGCGACCACGGGCCATTGCAGCGTCTATAACGCGCTTAATATCAATACGGACGATCATAAAGGCGTCCAGCATGGCGTGTTTGTGGAACGCGCCGTCACGGTTAATAAGTCCCCGGAAGAGCTTTATGCGTACTGGCGGAATTTTGAAAATCTGCCGCGCTTCACCGAGCACCTGGATTCCGTGACCGTTCTGGACGGCAACCGATCGCATTGGGTCGCGAAGGCTCCGGCGGGAATGCATGTGGAATGGGACGCGGAGATCATCAATGAAAAGCCGAACGAGCTTATCGCATGGCGCTCCCTGGAAGACGCGGATATCCGGAATGCGGGCTCCGTACACTTCGCCGCGGCTCCGGGCGGGCGGGGAACCGAAGTGCGTATCGTCATGCAGTATGGCGCGCCGGCCGGGCCGATCGGCATCGCGCTTGCAAAGATTTTTGGAGAAGAGCCTTCGCAGCAGATAGCGGACGACCTCTTGCGATTCAAGCGCCTCATGGAAACGGGAGAGATCCCCACCACAAAGGGGCAGCCGCGCGGCCTGAAGGGAGCAGCAAAATGAAAGCGCTCTGTTTTAACGGCAAGAACGACGTGCGCATAGAGCGCGTGCCCGATCCCAGCATTCTCAATCCCCATGACGCCATCATAAAGGTCACCTCGACCGCGATTTGCGGCTCGGATCTCCATATCTACAATGGTTTCATCCCGACCGTGGAGCCTGGCGACATTCTGGGACACGAATTTATGGGCGAGGTCGTCGAGGTCGGCAGCGAAGTAAAGAAGCTTCAAAAGGGCGATCGGGTCGTGGTGCCGTTCACCATCGCCTGTGGACAATGTTTCTTTTGCCAGAAGGACCTCTGGTCTTTGTGCGACAACACAAACCCGAACGCTAAGATGGCCGAGGCCTTGTATGGCTTCACTCCCTCCGGCCTTTTCGGCTATTCTCACATGCTCGGAGGATATGCGGGCGGGCAGGCGGAATACGCCCGCGTGCCTTTTGCGGATGTGGGGCCAATCAAGATCCCGGATGGCCTCTCCGACGAAAAAGTCCTGTTTCTCACCGACATTTTCCCTACGGGATACCAGGCGGCGGAACAGTGCAATATTCAGCCCGGAGATGTCATCGCGGTGTGGGGCTGTGGGCCGGTCGGGCAGTTTGCGATCAAGAGCGCGTATATGCTGGGCGCCTCTCGGGTGATCGCCATCGACCATATTCCGGAACGATTGCGGATGGCTCAGGAGAAAGCAAACGCCGAAATTCTGGACTATAGTAAGACCGATGTCGGCGTCGCGCTCAAGGACATGACCGGTGGGCGTGGTCCGGACGCGTGCATCGATGCGGTGGGCCTCGAAGCGCACGGCATCAGTCCCGATGCCCTTTACGATAAGGCGATGCAGGTTGCGCGTCTGGGAACCGATCGGCCGCATGCGCTGCGCCAGGCGATTATGACCTGTCGCAAGGGCGGGACCGTCTCGATCCCCGGCGTTTATGCCGGTCTGTTGGACAAGATGCCGTTCGGCGCGGCGCACGCCAAGAGCCTGACGTTCAAGATGGGGCAAACGCATGTGCATCGGTATTTGAAGCCGTTGCTGGACCGCGTGGAAAAGGGCGAAATCGATCCGTCGTACATCATTTCGCATCGCATGAAGCTGGATGACGCGCCGCAGGGGTACAAGATCTTCAAGGAAAAAGAAGAGGCTTGCACCAAGGTCGTGATGACGCCCTGAGGATGGGACGTTTGTGTAATGGGAGCGATCGGGATTACTTCCCCGTTCGCTCCCGTTGGGGGAGGCGGGTGTGGCGGGCGCGATTGTATTGGCGGGCGGCAAAAGCGAGCGTATGGGGCAGGATAAGGCGATGATCGCATTTCGCGGCCGCACCCTCTTGCAGCATGTGGTCGACGCAGTGGGACCGTTGGTGGACACGGTGGTCGTTGTCGCCGCAAGCGCCGATCAGTATCCTGTGGTTGGAGCCGCGGTGCTCGGCGACGATTTCCCCGGCCTTGGGCCGGTGGGAGGCATCCTGACCGGTCTGGAAGCACTCGGCTTAGGAGCCCATCTGGCAGTCGCCTGCGACATGCCCTGCCTGCAGTCGGAACTGCTGCAACTCCTTCTTGCGCGCGCTTCGGCCGGCGTGGACGCCGTGGTTCCCCTCTTCGATGGGCGCATGGAAACCCTGTGCGCGGTCTACAATTTCTCCGCCGCTCGAAAGCTCGCGATCTTCCTGGAAGAGGGGGGACGTGCTTTGCATCGGGCGCTCGAGCTGATGGAAACCTCCCTGGTTACGGAAGATGTGTGGCGGACTGTCGATCCCGAAGGCCTTTCCTTTACAAACCTCAACACGGTCACCGACTTCAGCGCGCTTTTCTGACCTGGCGTGTCTCCCTAATGGGGCACGTGACAACTGCCCCACTAGCATACGGACGCCGAAATCAATCCCGCTTCTGTGTAGCCTTCGGCCATCTGACCGCCTGCGCGGGCACGCAATTCAACAAAGCCAGGAGTTGGTGCACAGTCCGGGCAAGCCCTGCCATGCTTGGGACCATAGCCATTCCTCTGCCAGACTGGTTTCCCCTATAGACTACGCATAGAAGGTTCGGCGCTCGCCACTTTCTTCTTCCCCGTTTGCCCTTCGAGGCTTTGAACCCATGCTTTGAACGGGTCCGGAACAACGCCCCATGCGTGACCGCTTCCGATCCGGCCGGTCGAAGGAATATAATGTAACTCATGACGCGCCCTGGCTTTGCCGATCACTACGATTTTGTAGTTGGCGAGCGCGAGAGGACCCGCATTCTTACAGTGCGTGGTGTGCTGCAGAAGGTGGAAATAGTTGTGCTTTGATTCGTTGTTTAGCACCGCAATGGGCCTCTTCGACCAGGAGCCACGGGCGCTGCGCCGGAAGATCCGTACTTCGTTGGCGCTGGCAAGTAGCCGGGTTACTGGGGGCGCAGGCTTCCCTTTACGGTCGGACAAACTCATGATATAACTGAAGGCTCCCCCAATGATCGCGCCATTTTGAGCATCGACATACACTGTGCATGAGTTGCTCGCGGGCGAGTCATCCAGGGTGAGCGTTGGAACGGAAATGGAATACACGTACGCAACTCTGGAGATGGTGGTCTGGTAGGCAACGTCTGCCTGCGTACCGAACATTTGCCAGAAGTTACTCGGCTGCACGATGTATACACCCACAGCATCCAGAACCGCATTCTGTATTCCGCTGCTTACGATCTGTGCGTTCGCTATGCTGTCCGCGTGAGAACGATCAAACGTGACCGCCGTCGATTGCGGATTAGGTGTATCGAACTTTACTCCGAGGCCAATAAGTTGCCCGGACTCAGCCTGGACTATGACGTTTACATTCTGCCTGTCAAATGGAATGCCCTGATATGAGCGTCGCCACATGAGAAACCAGGAATGCCCGGCAGCAGTGGGAGGATCATCGTCTTGCTCAAGGGCGGCGCTGTCAAACGTCAGGTCCGTTGTCAAGCCGGCGGATTGCAAAGCCGCCGCCGCAGTATCCGTCGCAGCCTGCTGAGCGATAGCCTGCCCTGCTGGCTGACTGCTGAGGCTGTCCCATAATGAGTTATCGTTAGAATTGAAGTACGATACGATGATGTTGGAGGCATCGTCGATACTGACCTCCGCCTCATTAAAGTTTACTTGCCAAACTGGCAGGTAATATAGACTAAGCGTGCCTTCAGGATTCAGGGTTCCTGTCATATCCGGAACCAGATAAATCACTGTGGGCGTGCCGGTAACCGTCATTCCTATCGCCGTGCAGAAGTTGGAAGCAATTTGGATGGCCTGGTTTTGGTTCATATGCGGATCCGCCATTGCCGTACAAGAGAAAACGATTGTGAGCAAAATGGCACAGAATTTGCTGATTATATCATTATAGGAAGAGATTTGGGATCGGACGGGTCGGGATCGCCGCAATTGGCCCGCCATGCGTGACTGCTGACCTGATTCCACTGTAAGTTCGTCTGCACCTGGTCCGTCGTTGAGTCTGAAGCAGCGTCGCTATGGATACGAAGTTCCTTGGGATTACTGGAGGTATAACTCTGGGAACTACCTCCGCTTTGCGTGGAAGACGGCGGAGGTGGGTAACTGAAATGGACCTGGCAGTAGCCGGCCACGGAGGAACCGGACGATGAGCCGCCGCTGCCCTGGCTTCCGGCCGAGCCGGTAACGGCAGGTGTGACCGCACTGATCGGCGGGGTCGTAGTGACGTCCTTTTTCCAGATAACGTGAATAGCTGCGGAACTGCCTGCGGGAGTCCCATACTGCCCGATGACGCCATTCAGCAATGCGCCCGCCATACGAATTTGATGAACCGGCACGGCGAATGTGGTTGCCGTCGCCATCGACAGGGCTGCCAGCCACCACAGGACCCGGGACAATTGGCGTCCAGGGACGGGATGGGCGTGCGCGCGATGAGCGGCGTTAGACGGGCTGATTCTCTTCACGGCCGCGTCTCCTCTGCTACGGGCAACTGCCTCGCTAATCAATCATCGGTGCTGCTGACACGAAATTACGCACGGCAACCGGTTCCATAGCGATCGAAAGGATCGTCAGCAAACCAGCATTACGTTAAATGAGTATAACAAGGAAATTAATCGCCGTCAAGAGCAATTGCACTGGTAATTATATTGAGAATCAAATTTTATAATAGAAATATCAGATGCCTGTGCTAAACAGATATGGATGGATGCATCCTGGGGCATTAGCGTAGAAATCCATGGCAGGAATTGATCGGGATTCGCGTTCACAATCTTTTCGACAAAGACTCTCCTCACCGATCAGCGGGCGGCATGGTCCAGAACATGAAAAGATGATGCCCACTTCAGGAAGATGTGGTCTACATTGCATTGGAACGTGGTAGAATAGACGTGTCCCCTGCGAACTGCGTTAAGTCTTCTCCTAGGAGCGCCTTCGTGTCAATCCAAAAAATCACATCCCCCCATGGCGGCGAGGTGCAGCATACGGCAAACCTTCGTCCCTCTCCAACTTCCTGGCGCAGAACGTTGCGCAGGGCGGAGCGCGAAATGGCGCGCAACCTGCACCGTACGGCGTTGATTAGCCTGGAACAGGCGATGAACGAAGGCGCCAACGTCTGTGAATGTATCCTGAGGATCGCCGATCTCTATGCCAGACTCGCGCAGTGGCCCCTGGCGCTGGAAGCGGCGGAGCGCGCCGTGGCGCTCGGCGGATCGCCTTTGATTGCCTATGAGCAATTAATGGAGATCGCGCTGGAAGCGGGCAATAAGGAGCGCGCCATTTCGGCGTGCCAGGCCGTAATCAAGATGTCGCCGCGCCATATCGGTGCGCACAACGTGCTTGGGGCGGTCTATATGAAGCAGGGCGACATGGTGGCGGCCATGCGGATCGCCAATACCCTCGTGCGGTTGGCGCCGCACGACGGAGCGTTCCATTTCCACAAAGCGCTTCTGTGCCAGCATCAGGGCGAGGTCGCTCTGGCGGTCCATGAATTCAGCGAAGCGCTCCGACTCGATCCCGACGGCCCATTCGGGGACGATGCGCGAGAAGCTTTGGAAACGCTCGACATGTACCAACTGAACCAAATCGTTACTCTGGCCATGGAAGACATCGTGTTTCGGGGACATCTGGCGCGCGAAGCGTCCGACGCGGCCATCGAACGAGGTTTCTGCCTGAGCGAGACCGGCAATCAAATGCTGTCGGAGTTCGCGCGCGAAACCCTTCCGGACCTTCCAAGGCCCCTTCGGTGTTACCGATACAACTGACCGCCGACACTATCGCCGCACGGCCCGCTTCCGAAACGCTTCGCGCCCTGCTGCACATCGCACGATCGAGCAAACGGACGCTCGTCATGGGCGTCTTGAACGTGACCCCGGATTCGTTCTCGGACGGCGGCCTGTTTTTGGATCCTCGCGATGCCGCGGCGCATGCCCGGCGGATGGCCGAAGACGGCGCGGAACTCCTTGACATCGGCGGCGAATCCACGCGCCCATCCACCTTTGCGCGGAACGCTCCTCTCGATCCAGCGGAAGAAGCCCGTCGTGTCCTGCCGGTTATCGCGGAGGTCTCCCGCGAATTCCCCTCCGTTCCGATCTCCATCGACACCTATAAATCCGAAGTCGCTCGCCTGGCCGTGGAGGCGGGGGCCGTAATGATAAACGACATCAGCGCCGGCAGGGCGGACCCGGCGATGCTGGATCTGGCGGCCGCACTGGGCGTTCCTATTTGTTTGATGCATATGCTCGGCCTGCCCACTATGATTCCCCTGGAGCCTGTTTACGAGGACGTCGTGCGGGAAGTGCGCGATCACTTGCAGGAACGCGTCCGGGCGGCTCAGGCAGCGGGGATACGGGAGGAGAACATCGTCTTGGATCCGGGCCTGGGATTTGGCAAGACGGCCGAACACAACCTGGAATTGATACGGAGGCTGCGCGAACTGGTCGATCCCAGGTTTCCTCTCCTCGTGGGTTCCTCTCGGAAAGCGACCATCGGCAAGGTTCTTGGCGATCTCCCGCCTCAGGATCGGCTGGAAGGGACGGCCGCGACCGTGGCGCTTTCTAGTGCGGGCGGAGGAACGATCGTGCGCGTGCACGACGTAAAGCAGATGGCGCGGGTGGCTCGGATGAGCGACGCGGTGATGTATGGTTTGGAAAGCACGTACCGGAACGAAACACGATGACCGCAATTGCGCACGACAACACAAAAATAAAACCGGCCACTGAGCCGGCGCTCCGGCTGGTCGAGATTTTCTCATCCCTGCAGGGTGAGGGGATGCTCGTCGGTCACCGGCAAATATTCGTCCGCACGTATGGCTGCAACCTGCGCTGCACGTACTGCGACAGTCCGGAAACGCTCAAAGAAACTCCGTCTCCCATCACATGTCGCGTCGAAGACCCGCCTGGCTCCTGGAAATTTTCGGCCGTGCCCAATCCTGTCGTCCAGTCGGAACTCACGCGGATCGTCCGGGATTACCTTGATGCGCCGCATCATTCGCTTTCCATCACCGGGGGCGAGCCGCTCCTCCATGCGGGCTTTCTTGCCAACTGGCTTCCGGAAGTGCGCGCACTCGGGCTGAAGATATTCATCGAAACGAACGGACTGCTTGCCGGCCACCTTCGGCGTATCCTGCCCTTTGTCGACTATGTCTCCATGGACTTCAAGGCGCCGAGCGCCACGGGGTTGAGCGAAGAGACGACCTGGGCCAGTCATCGCGCCTTTCTCGAAGTCGCAAGCGCGACGCAGGTGTATGGGAAGCTTGTGGTGACCTCCAGGACCAGCGATGCCGAATTGGATCGCACGGCATTGCTTATCGCGGAAGTCGACCCTTCCATTCCGCTGATCCTCCAGCCCGTGACGCCCTTCGGTTATGAGTTGCAGCCGGTCGAGCCGGCCCGACTGATCGCGCTGCATGCACGCGCCTCCAGAATTCTCCGCGAAGTGCGCGTTATTCCTCAAACGCACAAAATGATGCATCTCCTCTGACGGGGTGCTTCAATTCAGCGACCCACGCTCAGCCCGAAAGTTTCAACGCATACGGTTCATGCTCCCCGACAGCAGTCCGTGCCGCCCGCCACATCCCATCCCATTGGAAAGGGGTAAGCAGGCCGCGCTCTATCAGCAGGAGACTATCGAGAATATTCGGGAGCGCTGGAAACCCTGTCAGCAAGCGAGCAAAGGCATGTGCCGCGATTTCGTAACGTCGCGAGATTTTCTTTCCATCACCTGGAGACAGGCGTGAAAGAGGGTATGCCTGGGAGTACGCCGCAAGGTGATGAAACAGTTCATGAGCGAGGTAGAGCTCGGGGATGCGTGGAAACGCGCCATCCAGCATTTGATCGGCCGCGTCTACGGAGCGCTGATAGAGGATTATGGTGCGGGTTTCGACATCGTACTCGGCCCGCATCAGGCTGCCCGCGATCTCATTCGGGCCGAGGTTTACGCACACGCGAACACCCAATGAATCGGCGATTCCAAAGACATCCCGGTCCAAAAATGGTCGGGCGGTTTCTGTCCCTTCGGCCAGCGCAAAGTCGATAGCCTTGATCCGTTCGTCAGGATTGATCCGTGGAAATCCGCGATCCTGCCGCAATTCCAGCCATGCGAGCGCCCGGTCTTCACTTGCAAGGGCGTGCAGCCAGTCGCTTATCGCGGCGCGGCGTATGACGTGGGACATGCTGCTATCTCCGCATGGTGAGAATGAGCACGGGTTCCTCGGCGGGGTAGCCCGCGAGTTCCGTGGAGGCCAGAGAAACCATTTGCTCGGCGGATTGCAATGCGGACAGGTCGATGAGCCGGCCTCCGCAGAGCACAAACGTTTCGGGAAGTGTTGCGCCCGAGTCGCCGTAGTGCGTGCCGTCCCGCAAGGCCTGCTCGAGCGTCGTCTTCCATTTGCTTACCTGGCTTTCGGTTGTCCGCATTTCTTGTTTGGAAAGCCGGATCACTCCATCGGCATTGAGAACCCGGTGAATCTTGCGCGTGTGACGGAGGAGACCGAAGAGCCTTTTTTGCTCCAAACGGCCTTCGTATACATACCACGTTTCTGTGTAGGCAATGAGAACCGCTTCCGGGCAACCCATGGATGCCGCCGCGAGGGCGCGGATCTCGGGCTCTGGCAGCTTGCGCGCCATGCGCTCACGCGCTTTTAGCTCAGTTGCGCCCGTCGCGGTGGCGCGCACCAGATTGCGCACCGCATCGACTTCCACATGGATTTCGATGCTGGCTTCGGCGGCTCCGGAACGGATAGCCGCCTCTTCCGCCTCTTTGCGCACGCGCAGAATATCCTCTTCTTGCGGGGCGGGGATCGTACGTTCCACTACTTCCCGAACCAGCGCCAGCGCCACTCCAATGGGCGAGATGACCTGATGATTGTGCGCGAGTCGGCCGGTCATGTGCATCGCTTTCGCCAGGAAAGGAACGATTGCGGCCGCGCCTCCGCCTCCGCCGACCAGAACTGTTTGCTCGCGCTCCATCCCGTAGTGGGCCAGCAGTGCTTCCACCACAGGGCTTACCTTTTTTGCGGCGAGTGTCAGGACACTCCGCGCCGCCTCCTCGACCGTAACGCCCAGCCTGTCGGCAAGCGGTTGGAAAGCGAGCCGGCCGGCCTCCGCGCTGCCCCGGGCATAGGAGTCCGCTCCAGCGTAGCCGAGCACATTCGCCGCGCACGAAGTCGTCAGGGCGAAGCGCTCCCCCGAAGTGCATCGAATGGAAACATAGTCCGGGGGGTCGCCTGGCCGGGGCGCGAAGGTCTCGAGCATCGGGCTCACGATCTCCGTGGGCGCGGCGTAGGTCGCATACCGAAGGCCGGCGATATGGGCGCTGCGCGGTCCGACATCGCGGAGTGCGCCGTCGCCAAGGCGAATCATGGAGCCGCCCGCCACGCCTACCGTCCGGACGTCCAGCGACCGCAGATACGTCTGATGCCCGCCCACCTCCGCATACTCGATCATCACGCGCCCATCCCGGATGGCGCTCAGGTCCGTGCTGGTGCCGCCGACCTCGAGAAAGATCCCGTGCGAGATCTTCTCGTACATCAGCGCGCCCGCCACTCCTGCGGCGGGGCCGGAAAGGATGGTGAGAATCGGGCGATGACGCACTTCCCCGATGGTCATCACGCCGCCATCGCACCGCATGATCATCAGCGGAGCCGGAATGCCGGTCTGACGCACGGATGCCTCGGTCATGTCCGCCGTTTCCATCATGCGCGGGAGGATGGAGGCATTGACGACGGCGGTGCGCGTGCGAACCCGCAGGCCATACAGCTTGGTGATTTCGTGTGTCCCGGTTGCCAGGAGGCCGGCCGCCTCCGCCACCCCCATGATCGCCTGCTCGCCGGATGGGTCATCCACGGAGAAGGGGGAGGCCGCCACGATCACGTGCGCGCCTCCGGAGCGTAGAGCGGCAACGCCCGCTTCGATATCGCCGCGCTCCACGAAGGCATGGAGCACCGTCAACTTCTTACCGGGCGCAAGCTCCAGATCGCCGATCTGAGTCTCGGAGCGGGCCCGTCTGCCCTCGGCTCCCTCGCCGGTCCCAAGCACTCCCACCTGCGCCACATCGCCCTCCAGGAGCGCGTTCGTAGCCTGAGTGGTTCCATGCGCGATGAATCGCACCTGCTCCGGTGCGAGAGCAAGGGAGCGCAGCAGTTCCCCAAGCGCCTGAACGATGCCTGCCGCCACGCCGTCCGGGGAACCGTGCGTGGTTTCCACTTTTATCTGACCGAGCAACTCGAATGTCTCGTCGTCCAGAGCGACCGCGTCGGTGAAGGTGCCTCCGACGTCGATGCCGATACGAACCAGGCGCATGGCCTCTTCCTTCTATCCGGCGTGCATCGGCTGCCAATGCCCTACCGCAATGACCGCGAGCGCAATCAGGGTTGTGGCGACGATAATATACGGCAGCGTGGACTTCATGATGACGGAGAAGCAATGATTGTGGACGGTTCTACAACCGTAATGCCCGCGAAACGCCTGAAGTGGGTGGGATTCATCGTGAGAATGTGGCTTATGCCGTGCGCTTGCATGACGGCGACAAGCCGCGCATCGTAAACCTGTCTCCCGATAATGCCGTACGCGTCTATAAGCGCGCCCCAGAGTGGATAGATCGCTACCGTTTCGGCTAGAAGCGGGAATATCGTTTCAATATGACGCGCCTCGATTCTTGCCGCCTGGGCCGTCCAACCTAAACCATTTGCGGTTACGGGGCGAGTTGCAAGTGCATGAAACTCCATCAACACTTGCGGGGTTATGTAGACGATTTCCTGCCGTGCTTGTAGCGCAAAGATAGCGCTACGGATCGTCGGATAGCCTGGGTCACCAGGAAGCACCCATCGCGCTGCTACATTGGTGTCGGCAAGGTAGGCCACTAAAATCGATCCTCATCGTAGAGGTTCTCGCGATCGTATGCTTCCGGCGGCGGCACAGGCTGATGTTCCTTTTCGGCGCCCAAGGCATCGAACGCCGCCTGGAACTCTTCTTGCGTTGCCGTAAGGTAGAAATGTGCATTATTCGATTGAGGCGCAACCGTGGCGTCTTCAGCAGGCACAATCAAGGTAAGATCGCGACGCCCTTTAAGCCGATGTAAAAAGGCCGCGATCTCTTCATCGGAACCTCGTACTATTTGAGTTTGCGCCATGTTTCTCGCCTCCAGATCCATTCTCC
>JBBRKX010000037.1:0-12826 GCA_038231675.1 Chthonomonadales bacterium
AGCGGCCAGGTGACGGGATCCGCCTATGCCAACAGTGGTTATGACCATGCGTTTCGCACGACCGCTATGGGCACGCTCAACGGCATCGGCGCGGACCTGGGCACCTTGGGAAGTACGGACAGCGGGGGCGCGGCTATCAACGACAGTGGAGAGGTGACGGGATATTCCACTACGAGCGGGGGAGAACCTCATGCATTTCGCACGACTGCCACGGGCACGCTCAGTGATGGCACCGCTACCGATCTAGGTACGCTTGGAGGCAATTTCAGCGCGGGGTTAGGCATCAATTCCAGCGGTCAGGTGGTAGGGTATGCCGAGTTGAGCGTTACGGGGCACCATGCTTTCCTCTACACCAATAAGATGATCGATCTCAACACTCTGCTTTCTCCCGCCGACCAGGCACGCTGGGTGCTGACCCAGGCAAACGCCATCAATGATAGCGGTCAGATCACCGGGTATGGCGCCATTAACGGCCAGATACATGCCTTCCGTATGACGCCAAATCTCGTTGCTCCCGCCATCCCCGTTCGCTTCGATTTCAATGGCGATGGACATGCCGATCTTCTCTTCCAGAATCGGACGAACGGCGCGGTCGCCTTCGAAACCATGAACGGCTTCACCCCCGCTACAAACGGCTATATCTTCCCAAGCGTCAATCTCGACTACAAGGCGGTTGGAACCCCCGACCTGAACGGAGACGGAAAACCCGATATCTTGTTTCAAAGCCAGACAAACGGAGGCATCAGCTATGCCCTCCTGAACGGACTCGCTCCCTCCGGGCAATATGGCGTCCTTTTCCCCGCTGTCGCCGCCGGCTTCATCGTCGCAGGCACTCCCGATATCAACGGCGACGGACATCCCGACATCGTCTTTCAAAAGCAGTCCACCGGAGATATCTCTTATGTCTTCCTTAACGGCCTTACACCGGGAGCCTTCGGCTATCTCTTCCATGGGCTCGATCCTAACTTGAAGCTCGTGGGCACGCCGGATCTAAACAAAGACGGGCATTCCGACTTGCTCTTCCAGAACACTAAGACCGGCGATGTGGTGTACGTGCTCATGAATGCAACCACGATGCTTTCGCCTACAAGCTACGGAACGCTCTTTCACAATGTGGCACTAGAGTATCAGATCGTGGGCAATCTGGATCTTAATGATGATGGTTTCGAGGACATCGTCTTCCAGGGCCAGACAAATGGGGATATAAGCTACGTTCTGCTCAATAATCTTGCCGTAACAGGATATGGCTACCTATTCCACGGCGTTAACCTCGATTTCAAGATAGTTGGCGTCCATTAATCGTCTAGACAAAACTTTCGCCTCATTTCTGAACCGAACAGCCATGTTGTAAGGACGGTTGCCTCTTTCCTAATTTGAGATCTTAACGCCGGAATCGGGCAATCAAGCGGCGGGGCCAGCTACGCCATGCATTTGGCGGAGCGTCTTTCGTGGCAACGCGATCAGAACCGCGTAAGAGAATCCCGGGGGCATCTGTCTCCTGAGAGCCGGATGCCGCCCGCAATAGCCCCGATTCTGGACCGTCTTCCTGGCTTTCACTGCCACGCACCAGCGACAAATAGTCTATGATCTCTTGAGCGCATGCGCGGGATTCCGGAATGTCATCCTTCAGATGGCCTCTAGCGTACATCTCGGTCCAGTTCGTCGTGAACAGAACTTCCACGATCATGGGCAACCGAACTCCAGGCTGACCGGATAGGACATTATGCAGCCCCGTAAGAATCTTTACGCGGGCGGCGACCTGGATCGTCTGATCGAGAAGAAACTGGCGCCAGACTTCGTTCGGCTGAAAGATGGCCTCCTTGATGGGGAGGAGCGTCCGAAGACCGGGGTCGTTGTTTACGGCGGCGGAAATTTGTGGCAAAGCGCGCGCGTCTCCGAGTATGCACAGTGCGCGAAGCACATGGTTTCGGACGTCTCTCTCCTCTGCAGCGAGTTCGCTCCCAAGCGTCTGGACCGCTCCAAAATACATGGCGCTGATGTTCGGATCCGCTCGTAACTCCGCAAATCTGGCGGCCACTCCCGCAGCGGCCTGACGAACATCTCCATCCGTATCCGTGATCGCGCCGATTACCGCCGGCAGGGCGCGCTGGTCGCCCAACTCTCCAAGCGAGGTGAGGCTCCGCACAAGGAAGAGGACATCGCGGTTCCCAGTCCGTTTAGAATGCTCGCGCACTACCTGGATCAATGGTTCGACCGCCCGGTGATCTTTGCACTTGCCCAACAGCCTGGCGGCCTCCCGCGTCTCATAGGGAGTGATCAGGCTATTCCCCACGGAATAGTCCTCCGGATGTGGTTTCGGAGGGGTAAAGAGAACGCCGTCGGCGCCTTCGCTCCAGCGGTGTGGAGACGCCGACCGTTGGCGAATAATGGAGATGAGAGGCTCTACGGCCTCCGGTCGCCCCTTCTGTCCCAATGCGAGGGCCGCATGTGTCGTTATGGTTGGGTTTGGGCTACGTAGCGCTTTGATAAGCGCACCCGTGGCCTCCTCGGTAGTAGACTTGCCAAACGCCTCAAGGATCTGGACCGTTATTTCGCCATTTATCTCCAACATGGCTTCGGCCAGAAGCTGTGTTGCGCGTGTATCTTGCACCCTGCTAAGCACCGTCACAGCCATCGATCGAATCCCTGGGTCGCTATCTCGGAGCGACTTCGCAAAGAGGGAAATATCCGGTCGCCCGTACGGTTCGAACAGGCGCGCCTCGTGCTCGAGGGAGCGCTCGATCAGAGCAAGACGGCGCATGCGGCTCTCAGGATCGGACATAAGGTCATCCATGGACATTGGCGCTCACGCTTCCCATCGAAAGGGTGCTCCCGGTACGCCTTTTGGCAGCCAAGACGGCGACACCCAGAGCCCAATTCCTCCTTCGCCATCGTAAAAAAAGCCGTTCCCTGTTTGGGTAGTGCTTGAAATGCCGCGCCACTTTTGGAAGAGACGCAGCAGATAAGGCGTCGTATCCGGCCAATGACAGGTCGCCTGCCCGTTCTTACCAATTGTGCCTACATCGATGGCCTTGAACCCGTTCTGCGCTTCTGGCGTGGAGAGATCGATGCGCAGCAAAGTTAGGGGCGCATAAGCAGTGAAGACGCCTGGTAGCACCGAGAGGATGGAAACGACGGCGATCATGAGTTTGAAACGTCTCGACAATGCATCCTCCTGGTGTTTGGGACAGAGCGGACAGCGGAAAGACTGGTGGTCCGCGCATAGGCAGGGATATGCTTGATAAGAGCGGAATAAGAATTGCGGCCATTGTCGGAACGCCAGTCAAATGTGCAATAACCAATACGCTATTTGCCAAAGCCTGCCCATTCTCCTATGTGAGCGTGCGCTGCCGCTCTTATCAAGAGGAATGAATCGCTATTTTTACGTCGCGGGCGGCTGTCCGGCAGGAGGGCGCTCGCAAGAAGGATGACAACGTGATCGATCTTTCCGGGATGCATATCCTTGTGGTGGGCGGCAGTCGCGGAATCGGCGCCGCCACGGCGCGCCTTGCGGCGTCTGCGGGCGCCGCCGTCAGCATCAACTATTTGCGGGACCATGCCGCGGCGGATGGCGTGGTGAATGCGATCGTGAACGCCGGCGGCAAGGCATTTGCCGCCCAGGCCGACGCTTCCATGGATGGGGAGATGGACCGCGTTACGGACGACGCAGTAGAGAAATTAGGTCCGCTGACGGGATTGGTGGTGTCGGCGGGGATCTTCGAAGGGCTTCCGATCGAAAAGATGACCGTGGAGTTCTGGGACCGGGTTATGTCGATCAACGTACGTGGCACATTTCTCGCCGTGCGTGCGGCGGCCCGACATATGAGGGCAGGCGGTGCGGGTGGCAGTATCGTCATTTATACTTCGACTGCCGGACAGCGCGGCTCCGCCGTTTATTCCGCTTATGCCACTTCCAAAGGCGCCCAGACGATGTTTATGCGCTCCATGGCCCAGGAACTCGCCCCCGACCGTATCCGCGTGAACTGCATCGCCCCCGCCTGGACAGAGACGGATATGGCGGCTCCCAGCCTCGACGCGCTGGGGCGTGAGGATGTCGCCCGCAACTTCCCGCTCGGGCGCATCGGACTGCCCGATGATGTCGCGGGCGCGACCTGCTTCCTGCTGAGCGACGTAGCCGGTTTCATTACCGGAGCGACCCTTACCGTGGACGGCGGCATGGATATGCGCGGGTAGGGGCCCCGCCGCACGCCTCAGGTCTTCCGCGCTTTCAGCACGACGCGCCGCCCGATGAAGTGGATGTCTCCATCGGGTTGCGGTTCGATGTGAAACGCCCGTACGGCGGCGTCGGGCGGCTGTTCAAATCGAACTCTGAGCTCCGCGCTCTGTTCCGGCGAACAGCCCGCCTTGATCAGCCAGTCGTTGAACTGGATCGGAATGCCGCTTTTCTCGTTCACATGCTCGACCGACATCCCGCTGCGAGGGATTCGAATTCTTTACGCATGGCGTCACCAGACAATCGCCGAAGCGTCTCTCTGCTGCTAAAATGAAGTCGGAACACCGGAAAACCAGAATGCCGCAAGTCGACGCCCACGGCATGCATCCGAGGTTTCCGATATCCGCGGAAGGAGAGGGAATGGCGAAAGAACTTGCAATTGGCGTCGCGTTGGGGCAAAGGGATTTTAGGAATGGACCGGATGCCGTGTTTCGCGAAATAGCGCGCATGGGCATTCCCACCGTTCACATGCCTTTCCTGGAGAGCCTCGACCATAAGGAGGGGCTTGCGGAAATAAAAACGGCTGCCGAACGAAATTCAGTGGAGATCACGACCGTTTTCTGTGGGTTTTCGGGCGAAAGTTATGCGGATATCCCCACGATTCGCGCAACGGTGGGGCTCGTTCCTTCGGAAACGCAAGCGGCAAGACTTGAGACCGTGCGGCGTATCGCACGTTTTGCCGCAAACCTGGGCGTGCGGCGCGTTGCGGCGCACATCGGTTATGTGCCGGAAGACAGGTCGGACGCTCGGTACACGGCGATTGTCGCGGCCTTAAAGGGCGTTTGCGATCATTTGCAACCATCGGATCAGGTCTTCGCTCTGGAAACCGGCCAGGAAACGGCGGGCACGCTGCATCGTCTGATCATGGAGGTGGAGAAGAAGAACTTGCGTGTCAATTTCGACCCTGCCAATATGATTCTTTACGGAAATGATGACCCGATCGAGGCGACCCCGCTGCTGGCGGATTGGATCGATGGCGTGCATTGTAAAGATGGGGTGCGGCCTGAGGAACACAACAGACTTGGAGAAGAGACCCGTCTTGGAGAAGGCGCGGTGAATATCGCGGCGTGGATACGACAGCTCTTGGAAACCGGCTATCGGGGACCGCTCACCATCGAACGGGAAACGCACGGCGAGGAGCAGCGCCGAGACATTCGGCAGGCAAAGCAACTGCTCGAAGGGTGCGTGCGGGAATACACAAGCAAGGCGTGGTAAACGCCATGACTTAATAAGGCGGTTATGGCTTCGCGGAAGGGATAGGTTGCAAAAAAGGCAGGCGAACTCATGGAGAGCACGCCTGCCTCGATTATCCGTGAGATCTGGTCAGTGATCGCCGACGATTTTCCAGTTGGTGTCCACTCCGTGGTAAAGGAAGCCGAAGGCGACCAACGTCGTTCCTGTCATGAAGTGATAGGCGATATCCCCGGTCTTCGCATGTTGCCATAGCAGATCCGGGCTGCCGTCTCCGTTCAAGTCCGGCGTTCCCACGACATGCCAGTTCTTATCGCCAAGGTTTTGAAGAATGTAGCCGAACGCACCGGGCGTTGTGCCGTTGAGCAAAATGTACGCCACATCCCCGGTGGCCTGGTATTGAAACAGGAGGTCCGCTTTTCCGTCCCCGTTCAAATCCGGTGCGCTGATCAGCTTCCAGTTCTTATCCAAATTCTGGAAAAGGAAATGGAAACTGTTGACCGGCGTGACCCCGGTCATGAGGTTATATCGTATGTCCGCCGTGGCGCTATTCTGCCAGATGAGATCGGGGCTCCCATCCGCGTTGAGGTCGGCCGCACAGACGATTTGCCACGCCGGATCGATGGTGCCCGCCGGAAACAGATAAGCAAAGGTCCCTGCGTTTGGTGTGATGCCGTTCGTGGCATTGTAGACTACGTCGCCCGAAGTGGCGTTCTGCCAGATCAGATCCAGAGGCCCGTCCAGATGGGCGGAAGCAACCACATGCCAGCCCGTCGGCGGATTCTGGTACAGGTAACCGAAAGATCCCGGCGTAACGCCATTCAAAAGAGTATAGGCGAGATTGCCATTGGGCTGATACTGCCAGATCAGGTCGTCTTGAGCATCGCTGTTTAGATCGAACCGGGACGGAGGCTTGACCGTTAGAACAGCGGTTTGCGTGGATCCGGCATAGGATGCCGAAATAGTCGCCTGGATCGGCGTCGCGACTGAGAGGGTGGCGATGTTGAAGGAGGCGGATGTCGAACCCGCAGGGATGGTGACCGTAGCACCGACCGTGGCCGAAGCGGAATTCGAAGCAAGCGAGATTATCGCGCCATTGGGAGCGGGAGCCGGGGTGCCGATCGTCACGGTGCCGGTGCTCGCCACTCCGCCAAGAACCGAAGAAGGATGCAACGAAAGAGTGGTGAGCGCCGGGAGCACCACGGCTATGGTGGCTTGACCCGTGATACTGTTCACAATGGAGTCGGTCGCGACAACCGTCTGATTTCCACTCGAATTCAGAGTCACGCGGAAAACGTGACTGCCGTTGTCCGCGACGGTGAAGGCATAGTTTCCGGGCAGCGCCGCAGTCAGGTTACTCGATGTGAAATGCGCCGTACCGGAATAGTTGTTGGTCGAGGCGTTGTTTAGATCAAGGGCGGTGACGGTGACGTTGAATGGCGCGCCCGCGTTGGCGGTAGCGGGCGCCGTGACCAAAAAGTGCGTTGCGGGATTCCCGATGGTGTTGATGAGGACGCTGACGGTGCCGTCATTGTAATTTGCGACCACGACATCCGGCTTTCCGTCCCCATTGAAATCTCCAATGGCAAGCCCGGTTGGATGCGATCCACACGGCGCCGAGATCAATCGCTGAAAGGAGCCGTCTCCATTGCCGCCAAGGTAGCCGACGTTTCCCACCGAGCCATTGGACACCACGACATCCTGCGCACCGTCGCCGTTCAGATCCGCGACCGCCAGGTAAGACCCTCCGCCGGGACTGGTAAGGGCGGAAAGGAAAGTTCCGTCCCCTTTTCCCTGCAGCAAACTGATGTCTCCAAAAGTGTTCGCCGTCACGACATCGGGGATGTGGTCTCCGTTGAAGTCCGCGACTGCGACCGTATAAGGAGAGCTCCCTCCACCCGCATGCGGATCCGCAGTCGCATAGCGTACAGGCGTTCCGAACGTGCCGCTTCCGGTTCCCAATAACACCGTTACATTCGCCGTCCCGGAATTCGCGGTGACGATGTCGAGAAAATTATCATTGTTCAGGTCCGCGAGCGCAACGGAAGTCGGACTTGCCAGAGTGCCGACCGTACTGGCTGCCTGGAACGTGCCGTTCCCATTTCCTAGAACAACGCTCACCGATGCTTCGCCGCTGTTCGCGGTCACGATATCCATTTTGCCGAGCGCGTGCAGGCTGCCGATCGCGAGGCTGTTGGGCGAGGCCCCGACCGGGATCGGGTTTCCAAGCGGTTGAAAGTTTCCCTGCCCATCTCCCTTGAGAATAGTGACGCTATTGCTGCCGTAATTCGCCACGGCGATATCCATCTTGCCGTCGCCATCGAGATCGGCGATCGCTACCGCCGCCGGACGCGTGCCCACGGAGACGGATTTCGCCGGCTGGAAGGTTCCATCCCCGTTGCCCAACAGAATGCTGACGGTGTTACTGGTGTAGTTGGCGACCACAAGATCAAGTTTGTTGTCGCCATTCAGATCTTTGGTGGCGACGGCAAGTGGCTGGGAGCCGACGGTGTAAGCAGTCGCGGGAGCAAAGCTTATTGCCGCGCGCACCGGTGCGGCGCCGCAAATTCCCAGGAGCGTAATGCCGAGCAGGCGAAGAGTGGTAAGGCCGGTCCTGCCGGCCTGGAAGCGCGCTATAGATCGCCTGAAAGATGTGGATTGATGCTGCATGGAATACATAGTCCTCTTTCCTTACAAGATGGGCTCTTCGGCCCAGTCGATAGATGGCGCACGGGCAGCCATCATTTTTTTGACTTCATCGGCCGTGCATTTGTTCTGTATGCGTGGTCAAGTTGGGGGCGCCGTCGGGCTGGCCTATCAAAAAGCGTTGCCTCTCTTCTGCTAAAACGGTCTGAAGGATCCGAAATATATGGCTTCAGTAAAATACACACAAATATTTACTGGACTGTGATGCGGGTGCATGGGAAAATGGCTAGCAGACAGGGTATCATGAACTCTAAGTACCGGACCGACGGGTATTTGTGCAAACCAGGCCTCCGACCCGTCGGACAGAGAAGATTGCTTATCGAAAGATCCCTCTCGTCCACATACCGACGCTATGAAAACCTTCCTCTGGTTGGAGAGATCCAACCTCGTCGCTGGATTCAAGGATAAACTGCATGCCGCTTGGAGCACAGTACTCCGCTTCAGCTTCTTCCTCTCCTCAACCGCGACTATCTGGGTATGAGTTTCTGGAGGAGATTCGTCGAGACAGCACAAGTTGCGTGTACCGCGCCCGGCAAAACGCTTCCGGCCTGGAAGCGGACGTCCACTGCTTTTCTGCCCCGAATGGTGAGCAACGGATAACATGGGAAGCCGAAATTGCGCAACTTCAGGCTCGGCTCGGCTCGCATCGGCTTCTAGACCCCCATCCCTCCATTCAAAAAGTATTCGATTGCGGCCTGGTGGAGGGTGTATTCTTCGTCGTGCTGGAACATTTAGAGGGCCAGACCCTCGCGGCATTGCTCCAACGGTGGAGGATAATCCCGCTGGAAGCGGTCGTGCGAATCCTCGAGCAATTGGCTGGCGCCATCGACTATATGGCTGCTTCAGGGTTGGCGCATAACAACCTCAGCCCCGAAACTATTGTTCTTGTCGGTCGGGAAAGCAAAGTATGCATTGTCGGGTTCTCCGTGAAACCCTCGACGAGCAGGTTCCCCTCCGCCTTCGTAGCGCCTGAACGGTTCATCAATGCCCCTGTAGACGCCCGGGCGGACATCTATAGCATGGGGGCGATCCTCTATCGATGCCTTTCCGGCGCCGCGCCCTTTTCAGGCTCAAGCAATGAAGATCTGGTCCGAAACATCGGCCTGGGCATACGTCCTCCTCTGACAGGTCAGCCACGTTATGTTCAGGATGTCATCGCGCGTTTGATGAGCCTCTCTCCAGCCCTTCGCTATCCTGTCGCCATCGATGCGGTCCAGGATCTCATCCATGAACGCAGCCCTGAACTGCCGACCGAAGCCGTGGTCAGGATCATGCCCTCCCTCCGTTCGTCGGGGAAAGCATCGATTCAAGACAGGGAATTCGATCCTGTCCTTCCAGCCCAGAACGAACTCCGGAAGAGGCAATTCGAGCACGGAACCTTCGAACGGTTACATCGTGTCGTCGGCAACTTACTCCATGCGCCGTACAACACCGTGTTGACAATTCAATCCGCTCTCAGCAACGGAATTCGGCGACTACTGGGGCGAACGGCCGATCCAAAAGAAGAGGACGTCGACGCACCGGGAAAGTACCGGCGCGTCGCTCCCCCGAGCGCTCGCCGACTTCGAATCCAGTCCACGCTGCAAAAGTTGTGCGGATTTTCCCTTAGGATCGCGGTAATCATCCTTCTGGGATTATTGATGCATGGGGCGTTATTGGCCAGTCAGCAGCGCTATACCGTTGTAAAGGCGGCGCAAGGGCATCCGATCGCATTCGTGACCGCAAGCAAACGGCAACTGCAAACCGGCGACAAAATCGATGTCGCCACCGCTTCCGTCGTAACATCGGACAGCAGGTCGTCCTTGGATCTGGACTACGGCGGGGCGCGCGTTCGGATCAGGCCTGGCGCCTCGGTGACATTGAAGCCGATACAGTACCGCAACGGGCCGTGGCGCTCGATCGAACTGCATCATGGGATGACCTGGGTGGAAGTGGGCTCGCCCGGATCCGGCCAGGGGAGCCTACTCCTCCGGCATGAAGGTGTCCGCATACGCGCCCAGGTAGCGGCATTCGCGTGCATCATAGATCACAACGGGCTGCGTGTCATCGTGGATCAGGGCGACCTATGGGTTTCTTCCGGCCAGTACAAAAAGCATATCAAGGCGGGATATCAGGCGGAAATTCCACGTAACCAGGCGATCACTCGGTCAAAGGTGGGGAGCGGAACGCCACGGGATAAATCCTTTGCATTCGCCGCTCCTGGCCAGCGGTCTTTCCTCACGCGTGTCGTGGACGCTTACCTCGATGGGCAGCACCGCTTGCTCGTTCCCCTGATGAACCAGGCGGTTGCTTTCCGCGGTTTCAGGCCGGGCACTACAGGAAGTCTGGAGGATACACAGAGTCTCATCAAGGCGCAAACCGCATTGCTGGGAATTTGCAAAGCATTTATGCTGAACGGAGAGCCTCCCTCCAAGGTGAATCTGGCTACCCTCGGGGAACTGGGGTTGGAGCCGCGCGATACCAGACGCATCCTGAACTGCTTCGAGGATCATCGACTGCTCGCGTATTATCGGTTGGCGGGCGACAGATACATTTTATTTTGCCGGGCGCACGATAGCGACGGCACCCTGCTGGAATCCAATACCGGAAAGGTGCGCGTTCTCAAGGAAGAGGAGGAAGAAAAGGCCTTTGCGGATGCGGATCAGCTTTCCGCGACTTCTCTTCCGGACAGATAACCGGCTTGATTGGGCCACTTTCCGACACAGCGCGTTCTTAATGTATAATTCTATCCATGAGCAAGAAAAAGTGGAAGATCGCAGGCGTCAATTTCGACCATATGCACATGGGCGACCTGCTTCGGATGGCGCATCAACATCCGCAAGCTGAGATCGTCGGCGTGGCGGATGAAACTCCAGACCGCATGAAGACGATCACGGACGAAATTGGCATTCCTCAGGACCGACGGTTCGCGGACTATCGTATCTGTCTGGAGAGAACCCGTCCGGATATTGTCCTGCTATGCCCGGCAACGGCGCATCATGGCGCGTATGTGGAGCGGGTAGCTCCCTACGGCGTACATCTGCTGGTCGAGAAACCGATGGCGGCGTCGCTTACGGAGGCGGACCGGATGCTGAAAGCGGTCGCCGCGACCGGCAAAATCCTCGTGATCAACTGGCCTCTTGCCTGGTATCCGCCCCATGTCACCACGCATCGGCTGATCGCACAGGGGGTGATCGGTGACGTTCGCGAGGTCCATTACTACGATGGAAACCGTGGGCCGCTACGCCACCTGGCGGGCAAGGTCGAGATCTCGGAAGCAGAAGCAACGCGTCAAAAATCAGAATCCTGGTGGTATCAAAAGGAGATGGGTGGGGGATCCCTGCTGGACTATCTCGGATATGGCGTGACGCTGGGATCCTGGTTTCATGGAGGACGCGCTCCGATCGAAGTGACTACCGTGGTGGATCGAAATTCCGGACTGGAAGTCGACGAACATAGTGTCACGGTGGCGCGCTATGCGCAAGGGCTATCGAAATATGAGACGCGGTGGGGCACGTTCACCGACCCCTGGACTCACCAACCGCAGCCGAAATGCGGCTTCGTGGTCGTGGGGACGCACGGAACCGTAAGCAGCTACGACTATGAATCGACCGTTCGGGTTCAAACCTACGCGGCCCCCGTGGCGCATGATCTGCCTGTCGTGCAGCTAGAGCCGCCTTTTCAAAACCCAATCCAGTACCTCCTCCACATTTTAGAAACAGGCGCCCCGGTGGAAGGGCCGCTTTCGCCGGCGCTCAGCCGCGTCGGGCAGCAGATCGTCGATAGCGCCGTCCTGAGCGCACGGGAGAACCGCACGGTATCCCTTTTAAGCTAGAATAAAACTCTGGCGGGCGGCAAATTAAGGATAGAAATTACATGAAGATCAGATGGACGGCGGATAGCGTTCGCTTTCGGATCACGCCTTCTGAATTGGAAACACTGCGTCAGGGCGGAACCGTGCGGGAAGAGTTCCGGGTGGGAAATGCGGGCGGCTGGCGGGCGGCGATTACTGTGGGGAAAGCTGAAACAACCCTCTACCAGGACGACCAGGAAACCGGTATCCTGTTGTCCGATGCGGATAGTGCTCGCCTCGTCGTGCCGGAAACCGAAGGTGTCTACTTCCGGCGCGAAGGCGAACGCCCGTTACGTTACTTCATCGAAAAAGATTTCCCCTGTATCCATCCCAGCGCCAGTGCAGCGGCCGAGACTCCGACCGAGACATTCGCGGCCCCTTCCGATTTCGAGCAGCGAAAGAGCGCTTGCTGAAGGGCGCGATAGCGAAACCACGGGCAGGAAATCGATAACGCGTGCCGAATAGAGGCTTGCTTGAAGCGCCCCGGTTTGCGCCTATCCACCGCTGACCGACGCCTGGAGCCTATCGTATTGATTTTGCCCGAATGCCTGAATGGCCTTAAGTGCATTAGCGCATCGGGAAATTAGGAAGGACGCAAACCCTATGTCTGTCAGCCCTCTGGCGGGGAAGCCGCCCCCCGTGGATCTGCTTATCGATGTCGGGAAACTGCGCGACCAATATTTCAGCGTGCATCCGGACCCCGCGAATCCGGCGCAACGTGTTTCCTTCGGCACGTCGGGCCACCGTGGCTCTTCGGCAACCGGCACCTTTAACGAAGACCATGTCCTCGCGGTGGCGCAGGCGATCGTGGAGTACCGGCATGCGCACGGTATTACCGGGCCCCTGTATATGGGGATGGATAC
>JBBRKX010000038.1:0-12642 GCA_038231675.1 Chthonomonadales bacterium
CGCTCTCGCGGCAACCGGCCTTGCGCTGGCTGCGTGCGGAGGTGGCAACAGCAACCATAACGGAGCGAACACTACTGCATCCGTGGATGTGGGAAAAGCCTTCCGCGACATCAAGACGGATGAGGACAACCACGTCACCTTCCTGAAGACCGCGCTCGGTGCGAGCGCACGACCGGCGCCGACATTCGACACTACCCTGGGAGTATTCAATCCGACCACCCAGGCTCAATTCTATGCGCTAGCGGACGCTCTTGAAAATACCGGAACGGGGGCATATACCTATGCCGCGCAGTTCCTGGTCTCTAATCCGGCGGTGCTTGTTGCCGGCGCATCCATTGGATTGGTCGAAGGACGCCACGCGGGTTTTCTGAATGCGATCACCGGACGCCCATTGCTTACGGATCCGACGCCCGGCCAGAACGACATGAACGACCCGACCAACCCGGTTGCCGGCGGAAACTTCTCCATGGAAGTGCCTCAGCCTCCTTCCGTCGTGGTGGCTCGCGCCACTCCGTTCCTGGGTGGAGCGTTCAGCCTTAACGGCGGGCCGCCCCCTCCAAACGACACCTTCGGCGGCCTCAGCGGTGCAGCCCTGGTTACTGCGGTCCTGAACTACGCGCTCTTACTTGAGTATCTTGAGAAGACCTTCTACGACCTCAATGTACCCAAGTTCTTCCCCTTAACATAGTTGAAACGCGACTCTCTTGTCCCATGTACGCAATATTAGTTTGAGCCGTACGGTCGTTTGTGGTTTATAAAAGGGCCTTTGCCGATCTTGAAGATCGGCAAAGGCCTTTTTGTCTGGGGTATCCTGCTTTGGAACGAAGACTTTTCATTCCGCACCAGGATAGGCAATGCACACCGATATCTTCCAATGCGCCGTAAATTTCAGTGAAGGCCGCCGTCGCACCATTGTCGAAGCGCTCGCCACGGCAATGTCCGGCTTTGCTGGAGCGCGCCTTATCGATAGCTCCCACGACTATGACCATAATCGCTGTGTGATGACCCTGATAGGAAACGCAGACGGCATTCGATATGCGGTGGCAGCAGCAGCCCGTATCGCGGTGGAGAGGATCGATCTCCGGTCGCATCAAGGAGTTCACCCACGAACGGGATCCATCGACGTCGTCCCGGTCGTGCCCTTATGGGGAACAGAACCCGAACAGGCCATGGCGCTGGCCAATACGATCGGCCATACGCTGGCGGAACAATTCGGTCTTCCAATCTACTTCTATGAATGGTCGGCTCCGGTCGGCCAATCAAGCGCCCTGCCAGACTTACGGCGTGGAGAGTTCGAAGCGGCCGCGCAAGGTTCTCTTGTAGAGCGTCGCACTCCGGACCTGGGTCCCTCTCAGGTGCATCCTTCCGCCGGGTTTACGATCGTAGGCGCGCGCGGACCGCTGGTTGCTTATAATATCGATCTGGATACCCAGGAGGGAGAAGCGGCCCGCAAGATCGCCGCCCGCATCCGGGAGGAACGAAAGCGAATGCCCGAACTGCGCGGCGTCCGCTCCCTGGGGCTTTTGCTCCCCTCGCGCGGATGTGCGCAGGTAGCGATGAATCTGACGCACCCGGATAGAACTCCTCTGCCCGACATTTATCAGTTTGTCGTCGAAGAGGCGCGTAAGCTTGGCGTGGGAGTAAAAGCAAGTGAAATTATCGGCGCCATCCCCTTCGCTTCGCTTGGTGGCTTGCCACCGGAAGCCGTCCTTTGGAAGGATTATAAGCCGGCGCAGGTCCTGGAGAACTGGCGATCGGTGAAGTAAGCAAAGCGGCGCCTACACCAGAGATACTTCCGTTCGCGTTCGGGCCGATTCGTAGGCGGCCAGGACCACTTTCAAGTTCTCACGCCCATCCTCGGGAGTAGCCAGCAATGGCTTGCCCTCGATGACCACGTCCAGGAAGTGCCCGATCTCGCTGTCGAAGGTATCCTGCCAGGACTGTCGCCGCAGCAGGACGATGGGATCTTCATCGTGGCGAAAGAGCATCACGGCCTGATCGCCGCCGAATGCCTCCATGCTGAGGCAGCCTTCGGTCCCAAAAGCGGTCAGCGCGGAAGAGGCGCCTCTTCCGCGTGAGGCGTGGCTGGCGAATAGCTGCCCCAGGCTGCCGTTTTCATAGCGAAAATTCACCGCTCCGGTGTCCTCCACATCGGGCCCGAGTTCCGGTCGATACCGGGTGGTCATGGCGTGCACGGCCACGATCGGCCCCCCAAGCTGACGCATGATATCAATAATATGGACCCCGCCATCCATCAAATGCCCGCCGCCGGATTCGTCGCTGCGCCCCCGCCAGCTTTTATTCATCTGCTCCCGTTGCCAGTGGGCGTATGTGGCCTGAATACCCACGATCTTTCCCAGTCGACCATTACAAATCTGGCGTGCCGCTTCCATGGGCGCCGGGGCCATCCGCATATTCTCGCCATGCATCAGGGTCTTCCCCGCCTGGTGCGCGGCTTCGATCATGCGGTCGCACTCCGCAAGCGTCAGCGCGAGCGGCTTTTCGCACAGCACATGCTTCCCCGCACGCAAGGCCGCGATCGACATCTCCGCATGCAGATGATGCGGTAGGCACAGGACCACGGCGTCGAGTGTGGGATCTGAAAGCAGCGTGTCATAACCCGCTTCGGCCCTCGGGCGGCTCTCCGACATCCCGGTCACTTTATGCACCGCCGCGACTGCCTTTACCGGATCGTTGTCGCAGCAGGCGACAATTTGCGCCCGTTTCGCTTCATGGCAAAGCGCCGTTATATGGAGATCGCTGATCATGCCGCAGCCCACGACCGCAACGTTAAGCCTGTCCATCCCAATCCTCCCTATCCATCCGATTCTCGGGTCACTTCTCGCTACAGTCTCGCAATTCCTTGTTCATAAAGCGTTCCAAACAAAAAAGCGGCAGGCATTTGGGCAGGACTCCGCGAAATCCAAAGCACCTATTTTCCTTTGGCAAGGAGCCTCGGATGCCCATCGAGATACTAGAGCTTAACCACGTTGCGATCCATGTGCGAGATCTTGACGCTTCGATCCACTTTTACTCAGAGATCCTCGGGTTGCCGCACCTCCGGCGTCCGGATTTCGACTTTCCTGGCGCATGGTTCGCTTTTGGCAGCCAGGAACTGCATCTTATCGCGGATCCCGAACTTGCGCCGTACAGCAGACGCCACCATCACTTCGCACTTGCCGTGGCCGACACCTATGCGGTGCGCCGTGAATTGGAGCAAAAAGGATTCGATGGCTTCCTGAGCCATGGCCCCCGGCCGGACGGCGCCGTCCAGCTATTCGTCAACGACCCGGATGGGTACCGCATCGAACTTGTCTCCGCTCCGCCCAGGAGCTCCTGAATGGAAGCTGCTATCGAAGACGCATCCTGCGGAATTCACCTTGCGCCTGGTCGTTTTGCCTCCTCGGTGATCGCGCGGATGCGCGCGTTCACCGGATTGTTCCACCAGCCATGAAATAGCAGGATGTCCCCGCGCCGAACTGCGGCAACGAGCGCATCGTGATATTTCGTGAAATCGCCGTCGCCCGCCAGGAGCACGCTGAAAGCACGGGGATAAACGTCGCGCACGCCTGGCGGCGTGGACGTCACCGCATGGTGCTGGAACGAATTTAGCGGGGCGGTGTAGGCATAATCCCTTAGCGTCTCGTTTTCCGGCATCAGCAGCACGTCGGGAAACGCGGAGGCCGCCTGACGAAAGACATCCGCGTCGAGCGCTTCATTCCCCTTTACCGTCGAGTCGACATAGAATAGAGTGCAACCCCAGCGCTTTCGTGCATATTCGATCTTGCTCTTCAGGGTCGCGACTGGATCCGGCGAATCGTCCTGACGCGGCGCTCCCTGCACGAAATGGATCTCTTGAGGGCGGATACAGACGCCCACCCTCAGGCCGGCATCACGGAATTTCTTGAAGAACGCATCCATGCAGCCCAGGATCGCCGCTCCCTTGTAATCGGTCTCCGGCGCAAGCCGGGATGTCAGGCGGGGGTCGCCATAATAGGTGGCATCGGTAAACTCCTGCCCCTCCGGATCCCAGGCGATCGTTCCCTGCGCTCCCATCCCTTTCAGCACCGTAATACTCTCGTCCGCATAATTCAGCAGGCGCTCCCGGAACCGCGCAAGACCGGCGGGCGACGTGACATCCACATCCGCTGCATTGTTGAACCAGCCACGAGGATTGGTCGCCGGATGCGCCCCGTTGCTGGACAGAAACAGCGTCCCGATGGAACGGTGGTCGGTCCAACGTAATTGAAAGGGATAGGCGGCGGCGTAGCGAGTCAGAACGTCCTCCGCCAACGCCTTTGCCGATGCCCCCCCAGAACCGAAGCGCAAGGAAAGGTTTGTCACCACGGTTTTGCCCGGCGCAACCGCCCCCGGCAAAGCCCACAGGGGATAACGGGTTTTCGCGGGTGGGTTGGTGCTGTACGGCACACTAACAGACGTCGCCAGGGTTGGATCGTCGCTGCAAAAAGCGATAGCGCCGGCGCCGTAGTCGATCAGCAGCACCGGAGGCATCGCATGGGGATCGGCCGACAGCGGGTATTCGTGGAGAGGATGCAGGTTTCCACTGGTGCCGAACATCCCGGCATCCAGCACTCTGCCTCGCGGTACAGCAGGAAATCCCAATTCGATCAACTGAATTTTGATACCGGTGAGCGTATCCCGCGTAGCGTTGTGCACGCTCAAATTCAGGCTTAGCCGACTGCCAACGCCCTTATATACACAGGCAATGGCGCCCCACGCGTAGGTGAGCGACACCGTATGGCGCGCTGCATCCAGATCGGTGCGGACAGGCATATAACTGGGAAGCGCATAGGTGCTGCCGTCCATACGATGAAAAACGGGATCGCCGGCCACGCGCAACGCGCCGTTCTCCGCCTTTGGCAACAACGACTGTCCGTCATAAGCAAGTGCGCTTAGTCCGCCGTTGCCTATGGTATAAGAAACCGCCGGCGCGCCCGGTGCGCAATAGGCCGGTAATACCCCCCCACTCAACCCTATTCCCCACAAGAGAATGGCAACCGCCCGCATCCGCATTCTTTTACCCCTCACAAGATCATATATGTTCCGAACACGTTGCCAAATGAGAAAATAACGCATAGCCGCGATCATTGTACTCGAAGTACAAGCATGCTTTCCCTATCCCCCGGCCCCGTTCCCTGCAGGGGATAGGGTCGATTGGGGATAGGGCAGGAAGATAAGGGGCGTAAGTGGAAACGACACATATCTCCCTCGCAAAGGAAAACCATTTTGAACCCCGAAACAAGGCGTCATCTACACCAAGGTATCGCCGGCCGGGCCGCCGAAGAAACGAGCAAGTGGCTCCGGCGCGCAGACCTGCAAATCGAGTTCGCACGCGCTTTTATCGCCATTCAATCCGCCGAGCGCGCACCGGAATGGTCGGTGCTGGTCGATCGCGCGGCGGCGCATCTGGAAGCATTGGACCATTCCGGCGGCGTCCTCGCCCTGTCTGGCGCCGTGAAAGAGGCCGAATCGCTAATGGCTCCGATCGGGCGAGCGGCGAAAGAGTTTCGCATACATTGCGTCGGCCATGGCCATATCGATATGAACTGGATGTGGAGCTGGCCGGAGACGGTGGCGACCACCCATGACACCTTCGCCTCCGTGCTCAGTTTGATGGATCAGTACCCGGAGCTCACCTACTCCCAGAGCCAGGCTTCCGTCTATGAGCTTACGGAGCGCTATTATCCGCACCTCTTCGAGCAGATTCAGACGCGGGTGCGCGAAGGACGATGGGAAGTGACGGCCGCTCACTGGGTAGAAGGTGAGAAAAACCTGGCGAGCGGCGAATCGATCTGCCGACACCTGCTCTATACGCGCGACTACTTTCAACGGAAGTTTGGATTGAAGCCGGAAGACGTCCCGGTGGATTGGGAGCCCGACACCTTCGGCCACGCGGCCACCGTTCCCACCATTCTGGCGCAGGGCGCCGTGAAGTACTACTATAGCTGTCGAACGGGGGGTGGGTTCGAGCACGCGGTCGTGGGCGATCCACGTCCCCGGCTGTTCTATTGGCAAGCGCCGGACGGCGCGCGCGTGCTGGTAAACCGGGAAAGCACCTGGTACAACAGCTACGTGAATATCGGGGACAATATCGCGCTTCCCATGGTCGATTTCACGCGGGAAACACAACTCCACGACTGGCTCAACATCTATGGAATCGGCAACCACGGCGGCGGACCAACCCGCAAGGAAGTCGATTACCTGATGTCGTTGCGCGAGTGGCCAATCTATCCGGAGATCCTCTTCAGCACCTCGACAAAGTACTTCCAGGCGGTGGAAGCCGAAGTGGCCACTGCCGAAGTGCAGCTCCCTATCCTTGATCACGAGCTCAACTTCGAGTTCACCGGATGCTACACCTCGCAAAGCGCCATCAAGCGCGGCAACCGGTTCGGTGAAAACTACCTGGAGGAGGCCGAAACTCTTGCCGCGCTGGCTTCTCGGCTGGTGGGCTGCGTTTATCCCACCGAAAGCCTGCGCGAAGCCTGGCTGAAAGTGCTTTTCAACCAGTTCCACGATATTCTGCCTGGCTCGGGAGTGCGAGAGACACGCGAACATGCGCAGGCGCTATTCCAGGAGGTCGGCGCGATCACGGGCGCGATCAAGCGCACGGCAGGCGGTTTGATCGCCGCACGCGTCAACACGCTTGCACTGCTGCCGGACACGCCCGCCGCCCGTGAGGAGCGCCAGCTTGTCGACGCCGGGTCCGTCAACACCCCATTCGTCGCCGGCACGGGCATCGGCGCGGGAGAGAGCGGCTACTCCCAGGCAAATGGCGGCGGCAGGCGATTCCTTCCGTTTGTCGTCTACAACCCCTGCACCTGGGAAAGGTCCGAGCGCGTCTCGGTGGCACTGTACGACACCGACCTCGATCCCGCGCGCATCGTCGCCCTGGACGACTCCGGAACGGCGCATCCCGCACTCTTTCCGACGCGGGGCAGCGACTGGGGACACGAGAAAATCACGGTTGCGTTCGATGCCACTGGCGTTCCGGCGCTTGGTTATCGCACCTTTCTGCTTTGCGAAGGCGCGGCGACGCCCTCGGAGGCGACCGTGCAGGCGACCGCGGGCGATTGGTTCGAAACGCCGTATCTTCGCTTTCGGGTCGACCGGTTCCGTTCCGGCCTGCTGGATCTGATCGACAAGCGCACCGGCGCGGTCCTCGCCTCGCCCGAGTCTCCGATCGGGATGTGGCAGTACATCACGGAGCGGCCGCGTGGTATGACCGCCTGGGCGCTCGGCGAGGAGATCGACGCCCCTGTACGCCTGCGATCCACGGGGTTCCAGGTTCTGGGCGCGGCACGCAACCAGGGCACGAGCGCGCCCATCGGCTCCGGCACAACGGGTTACCGCATCGAGAGCCATCTGGAAGTGCCCGGCACGCACAGCACGGTCCGCGTAACCATGATGATCTCGGCGCTGGAGCCACGCATCGACTTCAGCGCCGAAATCGACTGGCGGGAAATCGGCGACGCCAAACGCGGAATACCCGGTCTGATCATCCGGTTTCCGTTCCAGTTGAGCGACGTCGAGGCGCGCTATGAGATCCCGTTTGGAAGCGTGGTGCGCGACCTGAACAACGGAGAAGAGGTGCCGGCGCTACGGTACGCGCATCTGGCCGGCAAAGCTCCCACCGCAGTGGGCTCCAGCGTCTCCGAAGGCGTGACCCTGCTGCAGGACTGCAAGTATGGTCATTCGCTGAAAGGCAGTGAACTTGGCCTGCGTATCGTCCGATCCTCGTTCGATCCGGATCATGCTCCGGAAGTGGCGCGCTCAAGTGTACGCTATTCCCTCACTCTTCACGACACGCCCGCCACACCGGCCGCGCTTACGCGCCTGGGAGCCGCGTGGAACCATCCCTTGCTCATTGCGCCAGCCGCGCTTCAGAATGGCACGGCCCCCACCACGGACGGCTGGGTCCGAGTGACCTCCGAGAACGTGGTGCTTACGGCGTTCAAAATGGCCGAGGACGGTTCAGGAATTGTGATTCGGCTGGCGGAGCTTAATGGAATGGAGGGCGACGCCGAAGTCGAAATCGCATCTGAGTTGGCTGCCGGGCTAAGCAAGGCCACTCTGCGCGATCTTATGGAGCGGAACGTGGAAGGAGCGGTGTCCTGGGATGGCGCCACCCTGCGCGTTCCGATGAAGCCGCACGGTCTTACGACCGTGCGGCTCCGCTGACGCAGCATGAAAAATGGTCCCACGCAGAAGCGTGGGACCATTTGCAAGCAACTTTCAACCCCTATGGGATCGTAAGTTACGGACCGAGGCGGTACGTGGGCCTTGACCCGCTGTTGTCGTACATGAATGCATTCGCATCCGGTTCGTTGAGTCCTGCCGCCGATCCTCTGATCCACTTGACATGACCTTCGCCGAACAGATAGTTCGCACCCTCCGTATGCCGCAGGAGCGTACCATCGTTCAACCGGTCTCTATGGGATCCTGTCCAGCCCCACTCGGCTCTGTTCGACCATACAGCGGCTTCGCTAGCCGCTCCGCGATCTTCCGCAAGCATAATGGACACTGCGGGAAAGGAGAGCTGTGCCAGAGTCACCGGGTTCTGACCGCCGTATCCATCGGTCATCTCCGAGTTCATGCAATAGTTCATTGCGCCGGTCCGGTCGGAATCATCGCCGAAGTTGGTTCCAGCAGTCGCGCTCGGGCATTTGAACACCTGGGTGCTCTTGATATAGGGCTGAGTCGTCTCATTCCATCCGGTGTTTTTGTCCGGCCAGTTTCCCCAGGGCGTATCCGGCCTACCGTTGTTTACCCCGCCTGCATAGCCGGCCAATGGGAATTTTTCGTCGTAGTCTTGCACGTACTGAAGGATCGCAAGGCCAATCTGCTTCTCGTTGGAGGCGCAGCTTGCCTGACGCGCCTTCTCACGCGCCTTGGCGAACACCGGAAATAAGATTGCGGCTAAGATCGCAATGATCGCGATCACTACAAGCAGTTCGATAAGAGTGAAACCCGTCACACTTTTATGCGACTTCATTTATTTCTCCTTGCCGGAGCGATAAAACCCCGGCGTAACATGCGCGTTGCGTACTTCATGGCTGCATCACCGCTCACATGCTCAAGACTGTCATTGTTTATACACGACCTGCCTACCCTGCAACCAAACAGTAAAAAGGATTGCCGTCGTTCATTTTCAGGTAGCTCGGCCGATATTCCATCACATCCTGTGCGACGCGAGAAAGCTTAACCGGGAAGTTGTACGCAGTACCGAGTAAATTGCCTCAGCCTCCCAAGAGGAAGAGACACATTGCAGGGTCAAAGCCCAACAGCACAGCCTCGTCACCTCCTTTTTTTGCATGCCCATCTGGTCTGCCGATCACAGTACTAAGACAACAGTACTAAGACAAAGGTTCCGCAATCAAACCTTAAGTGGTTGAAACGGATAGCGATTGCCTTGTCGAGCAGGCCCGGAAATATCGATCTTTGAGCCACGCTCAGATGGTAACATTATATAGAAAGTTACCACAGAATGCAAGGTCTTTGAAGATTCTCAGAAAGTATTTTGAATAATAGGCGACTTCAGGCACTATTTGCGCCTCTAGACCTTAATTCCCATGCGAAATGTGGCGCATCCCCACATCAATTCGAATGACGGTTAAGGGAAGGAAAACCGATCTGGCGCGATGAAGATTGGGCAATGACTTTTTACTTCATTTCTCTTGCACCACCTCTATGATGAATTCGACTATAAATTCAATCAGGCGAAGGGGCGCGCTTGTGTCCTTGCTGGGTTCGCTTATACTTGCTGGATGCCATATTATGCCTTCGCCTCCTGGGGCCATTTCCGCTACGACGTCTAAGCCTGATCCAGCACCGTTCGGCATTGCATTTAGGAATGCCACCCTATCCACGGGCCTGAACTACGTATGGCCGAAACAGGCGCGCCCGATGCGCAATGTGGAGGCCTTCGGCACCGGATGCGCATTTTTGGATTACGACAACGATGGCTGGCAGGACATACTCCTGGTGGCAACGCCTACCTGTCGACTTTACCACAACCTACACAATGGCCATTTTGAAGATGTTACCGAAAGCAGCGGCCTTGCGAAGATAACGGGCGACTGGAGAGGATGCGCCGTCGGAGATTACGATGGGGACGGGCGATTGGATATCCTGTTGGCCGGGTATCGACGCCTTGCCCTTCTCAAGAATATGGATGGCCGCCAATTCAGCGATTCGACTGTTGCCACCGGACTGCAATCGGATAATCGCATGCACTGGGGAGCGAGCGCGGGGTTTATGGATTTGACGGGCACAAACAAACTGGATCTTGTCATCCTGAACTACGTCATCTTTGGCCCCAAGGAGAAACAGTATTGCGAAATTTCGCCCGGGGTGAAAAGTGGATGTCCACCGGATACGTACCGGCCTGAATTTGCCGAAATATGGCGCAATATGGGGAACGGAAAATTCAAAAGCGCGAGTCCCCCATCTGGGATCGCCAATACGCACGGCAAGTGTCTGGCCCTCGCCTTTGCGGACATAAACAACGATGGCCTGATGGACTTTTACATCGGAAACGACGGCACGACCGCCGACCTACTGGTGAATTACGGAAATTTGAATTTCCGGAACGAGAGTGTCAAAAGCGGTGTTGCTTTTGGAGCTTTAGACCATGCACTTGCGGCCATGGGAGCGGATTGGGCGGACTACGACCGCGATGGCAGACCGGACCTGGCCGTCACCGGCTTCTCCGATGAGTCCTACGCGGTTTTTCACAGCCTGGGAAAAGGCCTCTTCGAGAACGCCAGCGACGCCGTCGGGATCAGCGGTCCGACACTCAAGCCTCTGGGATTCGGCGCCAAATGGCTCGACTTCGACAACGACGGTTGGCCCGACCTCGTTTTTGCAAACGGGCATGTGTATGACAATGTCGATCAGATCGACCCCCTATCCACATTCCGCCAACCCATGATGCTGTTTCACAACGCGCACGGCAAAGAGTTTCACGATCTCGTGCCGGCCATCGGCGGCGAGGTCGCGGTTCCGCATCTTGGACGAGGGCTCGCGGCGGGAGACTTCGATAACGACGGCCGCATCGATTTTCTCCTGGTGAATCTTGAGGGACCGCCCGTGCTGATGCACAACGAGACTCAGTCCGCCAACCACTGGATCACTTTGGATCTGCGTGGAGCCGGGCAAAATCGTTTTGCGTACGGCGCACAGGTGAATGCCATGGCGGGAAAAGAGACATGGTGGGGCCAGGTATCGCCGGCAAGCGGCTATCTCTCGTCCAGTGACCCGCGTATCCACTTCGGTCTTGGAGCTGTTCCCGTGCTCGCCTCCGTTTCGATTCGGTGGTCGGACGGTCATCGGGAAACAGTGCATAATGTCGCGGCCGATGGAATAATTCGAATCGATGAGGGCAAGGGAATAGTAAGCCGATCGGTCAACGGGACCATGGCTCTCGTCCAGCAGTAAACGTGCGGCGGAGCAAGTCGCTTTCAGAAAGCAACGTGGGATCAGGTCTCTTTTATCGTCAGGATCTGATTGGCGGAGACATCCTTCAGTATCTGCACCGTGCCGGACAACCAGCGTATCTCAAGCCGTTCCACTTTTGTTGCCTCGGCCAGACCGAAGTGAACGCGATGATCGCTTTCGCCGCCGTAGCTTCCGCCTCCCAATACGACACGCATCCGTTTCTTGCCGCTGAACTGGGCAGTGCAGCGCGTGCCGATGGGCGTCACACAACCTTGCTTCGTGATCAATCTCAAGATTAGATAGTTTCCGGCATTCGATTCGTTTCGCAGCAGCGTCGGTCGGTCATCGTTCGCGGTAACGAGAACGTCTATCTTGCCATCGTTATCGATGTCTCCGAAGACGGCTCCCCGATGCATGCGGACATCGTTGACCGGCAAAGCGGCGCGAACCTCCGTGAAATGCTCCTTGCCGCCATTGAGCATGAGTTGGTTATGTTGTTTGCTTGCCAATGTCGGAGAGGTCAACTCGATGTGCGGCGAGACATGACCGTTCGCGAAGAAAAGATCCAGACGGCCCGCGTTACGGAAATCCACAAAACCGGCGCCGAAGCCAAGGAACGGCCCCGTTGCCGCTGCAATGCCGGCAGGGCCGCTTACATCGGTAAAAAAACGGCCGTCGTTCCGATACAAAGTGTAAGGCTCGCCGGAAAACGTGGTGACGAGGATATCAAGATCTCCGTCCTCGTCGTAGTCTCCCACGGCGACGCCCATGTTCGCCTGCGCGGTTCCATCGAGACCCAGTGCAACCCCCTGTGGGATCGCCACCTCCTCGAATTTCCCCCCGCCTCGATTATGGTAGAGCAGGTTTGCCCCCATATCGCATGCCACGAACAGATCGAGACGGCCGTCGCCGTCAAAATCTGCGGCCGCCACGCCCATACCGCGCCCCCTTCGAGGGCCAATCCCCGACTCCGTGGTGACGTCGGTGAAGGTGCCGTCGCCATTGTTATGGTACAAAACGTGCGTTGAGGCTGGATATCTCAGCGGGCTGCATACTTCCTGCCTTCCGGCCATACCAATACATGCCTTGTCGATGGCAAGAGTCCAATCGCAATAGCGGGCCACATACAGGTCTAGAAACCCATCTCCATCGTAATCGAACCAGACGGCGTTCGTGGATAGACCC
>JBBRKX010000039.1:0-12640 GCA_038231675.1 Chthonomonadales bacterium
CAAAGCTGCCGAACAATGCTTCCGCGCAGTTCCTTTTCGGACTCAGTTTGCATCGAAGTGATGCTTCCCGCGAAGCGCATATGGAGGCGGTGCATGCTCTCCAAAAGGCGGTGACGTTGGCTCCAAGGGATTTCAAACCGCGTTATGAATTGGGGCTGATGGACGAGGAAGCCCGGAACTATCCGGACGCATATCAGGAGTTTACCGATGTTACCCGCCTGAACCCGACCTTTGCGGAAGGGTGGTTTCATCTGGGGCGTCTTGCCCGGCGTCTGTCCAAAATCAAGGAAGCCGAGGCAGCGGAAGCACACTTTGCGTCTATTCGCGCGGACAATGTGGAACTCGCGGCCCTTGTCAAGCATCTTTTAGAACATCCCGAGGATTTTGCCGGTCGCATCCGGGCCGGCGCAATTGTAGAGAGGACGCACAAGTGGCAGGCCGCCGCCGCGCAGTATGAAGCGGTTCTGCAGGTGCGTCCCGATAACCAGGCGGCGCGTAATGCGCTGAACAGTCTGGTGCGGCGGCATCTGTGGTCGCCTGCCATGGAACAGGCGGAAAGCCAACCGTGACACCTGCTCGGTATGCCTGCCCACTGTTTTTCGTTCTCTCTTTAATGATCATCGGCTGCCATCACACGCCGCCTCCATTAAATTCCCCCGGCTCCGTACCTGCGGCTAAGTGCCTGATTGCTTTTGAAGACGAGACTGCCCGTAGCGGTATTGACTTTCGATTGGGCCATGGGGGGCGCACGCCGCTTAGCATCGTCGACACCATAGGGCATGGAGTGGCTTTGATTGATTGCGATGGCGACGGTCTGCTGGACATCGTATTCACGGGCCCCGATCAGGTCCGCCTCTACAAGAACCTCGGAAATTGGAAATTCAAAGACATCACGGCAACCTCCGGGCTGCGTCAGAAAGGCTACTGGCAAGGGATCGCCGTTGGCGATGTGGACAATGACGGCCGGCCGGACCTCTACATTGCGGCGAAGGGCGATGCCGCGCTCTACCGTAACCTGGGCGGGGGACGCTTCCAGGAAGTAACGGCAGGAAGCGGGTTGTCCGTGAAGGACCCCAATCGGTGGAACTCGGCCGTAACTTTCCTCGACTACGACCACGATGGCCGTCTAGACCTTTACGTGGGCGCCTATTTGGATATCGGTTCCGACCCGGGCGTATGTCAGGAGCAGGGAGTGTCCATGGCATGTGAGCCCGTGCGTTACTCACCACAGAGAGGGGTGCTCTACCATAATCTTGGGGGATGGCGGTTTGCGTCCGTGGATCTGAGCAAACTCGTCCACGGAAAGAACCTGGGCGCGATTGCGGGCGATCTGTATGGGGATGGCGGTACGGAACTCTACCTCGCCAACGATGCGATCCAATGCGACATGCTGCACTACCTTGGGAAAGGTCGGTGGCGTGAGGAAGGGCTGAACAGCGGGACGGGGGTGGGTGTCGACGGCGCGGGCCAGAGCGGCATGGGAGTCGCGGTGGGGGATTACGATGGAGACGGACGCCTGGATATCTTCGTCACCACATTCCGCCAGGAAGCGCGCAGCCTCTATCATAATGCGGGCAGCGGACTTTATGACAATATTCCGTACGCCTCCGGAATATCCAAAGTGTGTCTGCCTTACGTGGCTTTCGGGACACAGTTTGTGGATCTGGACAATGATGGATGGCCCGATATTGCGATTGCAAATGGGCATGTACAGGATCTGATTCAGCGCATCCAGCCGACCGCCGGCTATGCGGAGCCGAGCCAGATCCTGCGGAACCTGGGAAACGGCGTGTTCAGCGATGTTTCGGCCGGAGCCGGGTCGGCTATAACCCACCCTATCGTCGGCCGGGCGCTTTGTGCAGGGGACCTGGACAATGACGGGAAAATGGATCTGGTGATCGAAGATCTTGAAGGCGCTCCGTTGCTGCTCCGCAATACTTCACCCTCTGCAGGAAATTGGCTTCGAATTCGCCTTACCGGCACACGATCCAATCGGGACGGGCAGGGTGCGGTCGTGACGTGTGTGAACGGCAACCGAAAGCAGGTGAAACTGGCGACTACGGGCGGAAGCTACTACTCCGCTGGCGACCCCCGAGTCCACTTCGGAATAGGCACGGCCACACAGGTCGATAGCCTCTCTATCCGTTGGCCGGGTGGCAAGCATCAGGTAATTCGTGTGCCAAGAATCAATTGCGAGATCAAGGTGACGGAACCGTAACGCCATGTCGGCCACGGCCTATTTCGCGCTGCCCTCGCGTACAAGCATAATTCTATCGGCGTGAACGTTTTTTAGCACATCGACGGTTCCGCTCGGCCATTGGATTGTGAGCTTTTCCACTGTAGAATTGGACCCCAATCCGAAATGGACGCGACTGTCGGATGCGGACAGATAGGAGCCGTCGGTATGGCACAGGCGAACCAATTTGCTTTGCGGCAGCGTTGCTGTCAGCATGGCGCCATAACCGTCACGGTTGCTCCTGCTGCCGACAAGCTTAATGGCGAGCCAGTGACCCGAAGGCGATGTCTGGTTGTGAAGCAGCATGGGCTTGCCCTCGCTGTCCACGACCAGGGCGTCTTCTCGGCCATCGTTATCGAAATCCCCAATCGCCAGCCCGCGGCCTAAAATGGATTTCTGAAGGTCCAGGCCGGACGTTTGACTGAAGTCTTCAAACGCTCCGGAAGCGACCCCTTTGTTGTGAAAGAGCTGAGTCGCCTGGCGAAATGTCGCGTCGGCATCGATCTGCTGAATGTTGTCCTGGATATGGCCGTTCGCGATCATGAGATCCAGCCATCCGTCATTGTCGAAATCAAAGAATTTGCATCCGAATGCGACCCTTGGAAGGGTAGACTGAGCAAGACCTACCGGATAAGAAATTTCCGTGAACAGTTCCCGTCCCTCGTTATGATAGAGCGCCTTTGTCTCCGTCTGGAAGGTGGAGACGAAGAGGTCCAGCCTGCCGTCATTATCGTAGTCTCCCCAATCTACTCCCATCCCGCCGTGGATCCTGCCATCCCTATCCATCGCCGTGCCGGACGCCATGCCGATATTGGTATAGTGGATCTGACTTCCTCTTCCGTGCGGCTGCAGGAGATCTCCCGGCAACTCATCGTTGGCCACGGTGAGATACGGCTGCCGGGAGCCATCCAGAGGCGCAAACGCCGCACCCAATGCCCGGCCGTTCGTCTCCTTCATTCCAGCATCTCCCGTCACTTCGACGAAGCGCCCTTGTCCGCGATTTTTATAGAAGATTCCTTTGATCGGCAGGTAGTTGCGAGGAGGGCACGAGGTCATCACGCCTTTTATGCTGCATAAACGTGGGATATCGTCTCCATAACCGAAGCGAGCATAGTTGGCGACGAATAGGTCCAGGCGGCCGGAACCCGGCTCTGTCTCCGCGAATGCACACGCGGTTCCCCAGGGCTGAGGCTTGAGGCCGGCGGCATGAGTTGCATCCTGAAACTTCTTTCCGTTCTCATTGTGCAGCAGCACGCCGGTTCGGTAACCGCTGAGATAGATATCGTCATAGCCATCATTATCATAGTCTCCCACCGCGCAGCCCAGGAAATGGCCGGTGAGCTTGTCCAGGCCCATGGGGTGGGTGACATCCGTGAAGTGGCCGTGCCCATCCCCTCGATAGAGAGCCGGATGGGGTCCAACCAGGAAAATGTCGAGATTGCCGTCATTATCGTAGTCCAGAAACGCGCAGCCGTTGCCGATGGTTTGGAGAATATCCAACGGACGGGGACCGTCGATATGCCATTGATAATGGATTCCGGCCTCCGCCGCCACATCGACAAAACGATGTGAGGGAGTCGATGCGGAAAAAGACGATGGATGCGTGGGTAACGGTGTAACCGGGGCGCGGCTACACCCGGTGATCAGGCATAGAAGCAAAGCGAGCTCAGCAGCAAATAATTTAGGATAGGGCATGGGAAAGCGTCTTTGTCTCTATCCGTTTCCGATTGGGTCTCTTCGAATCCAGTGGTTGTGAAAGCTCATAGGAAGTTTGCGTGCGATCTGCTCTAGCGGCATATGACAGCCCACACATCCGCTCTTTTCCCCTCTGGCGCAAGCCGTACCGTGTGGTGCGGTATGACAGCTCATGCATTTGAGTTCGAACGAAGACTCCCGTTGTTGCTTGGTGCTCTGATGTGGATCATGACAGGTAACGCAGGAGAGTTTTCCCGCAGAAGCGATGAAACAGCGACTTCGGGGCAGAGCGACACCCGCAAAGCGTGCCAATTCGGGCTCGCTCGCGGTGTTCTCATTGCTGACTTTGACCGGGAAACGGTGGCATGTGTCACAGAGTTGCATGATTTCCGGTCCGCTTTGCTTTGCGGGTGTGATCAGGGAGGCGTGCGTCAGTGGCGAGCCGCCGGCTTTGGCCATGAAGGAGGCGGCGCTCTCGACGTGGCTTCGGCAGGGCCCATGGCAGCTCTCGCACCCGACGTTAAGAATGGAGTGTGCGATGTCCAGGCCTTTCCGCGTACCGGTCAGAACGGTGCTGTGACACCCAAAGCAAGCGGCCATCTGCATCGGGTCGTAGGTAATTCCCAGTGCTTGATGGAAGCCCTGTCCCGGGCCATCGCCTGGTGTGAAATTCCACATATCCGCCGGAGGGTAGTACGAATAGCGCAGTTCTAAAAAATTGAGACCGTTCTGATCCAGATAAGTGCGCGCCTGAGTGCCGGCGCCAAAGGCCCATCGCGCATCACCCACTTCGATTTTAGGTCCGGTTTGCGCAACAATCTGGTTCTTCCCATCGTTCTTTTGAACGGAGTATGTAATGCCGTTCACATCGTCCGAAATGGTATCTTTGGAACCAAACTCCGGAAGCACTTCGCCCGATGGAATGGCCCGCACCGTATGGGCATGCGGAGAAGCATTATACAGCTGGAATTCATGCGCATGACAGGTTCGGCACGCTTCGTTTCCCGCATAGGCTTGCTCGCTTCCCACCGGCTTGACCCAGAGGATTCCTATTTGCGATTGCGGATCCAGCTTTTCGCCCGTTCCGCGCCAGAATATGGCGAGTAGCCCGAGAAATGTCGTAAGCACCACCAGTGTAAGCACGGTTGCGGCTATCCAATGGCTGGTTAGCCACGCGGTCAATCGGTTTGTGCCGGTTAGCAACGCTCCCTCAGCGTGGGGCATATAATTCACCTACCTCTGAAATGCTCGATTACGTCCAATTCGCTAGCGCCTCACAAAATTTCCAGTGATAACCTTATCTCAAGAAAATGCTGCGCTGGCCTGACGTCGTTTGTCCCTTCTGCAAAACTTCCGAGCATTCCTTTATCTCTACCACTGCTAACCTTGCTATCGCGCCATCATAACACGGCGCGATAGCAGGGTTATGAACTATTTTGCAAGTCCTATCCGCAAGTTGTTGAGCCACAGCGTGTTGTCCTGGTCCGCTTTATCCACGAGTCCGCTGATATCCGCCAGCATCACACTTTTGACAAGTTTGAGATCCAATTTCGCATGGGTATCCTTCGAGTCGTCCGCCACGGTGAAGTCCGAGAACGGGATTCTCATCTGCTGCAGCGCCGATTTTCCATCCGTGGAGATATTTGCATTGAACTTGTTCCCATCGGTCTGTTCCACCTGCACCAAAAGTTTGGCAGGCTTGGCCGAAGCAATGGAGAACATCAGGCGGTCGGCATTGGCAAAAAGGCCATGCGCCAGCGGCCTGATAAAGACGGATATCTTATCGGCTGCCGCGTGGTAACTGGCCTGCAATCCCGGGCCATCGAGAGGCTTTGCGGTGGAGCGGGCAAGAGTCGCGCCCCCCAGGTTCAGCCAGGTAAGTTGCGGGCGGATGAATCCATCGAGTATGAGTTCACCGGCCGCCGGTTTGGGCGCGGAAGGCAATGTCGTATCGTCGACGACGAAATTGCTCAGGTACATCGTATGGGGTCCGGTTTTGATATTGAAGGCCTTAAAAAGGGGCGTGTCGGGAGCCTGCACGACAAGTTGGCCGAGGTCCGCGACGCCAAGTCCCTCCACCTGGTCCAGATCCAGCTTGCCGTCCGGATCTTTGGGATCGTTTTCGCCGTCCGCCAGCAAGAATTCCGTCGCCGCGACCTCTACTTTTTGCCAGGTGTCTTTGGGAGTGGCGAAGAGGCTCAGGTAGCGTCCGCCGTCCTTTTCCTGCAGATAGATGGCGCAGGTCGTGGCCTGATCGGTCTTGATCCAGAAATGGAACGCCTTTGCTTTGGTGAGGGTTGCTCCTGGGAGGGGGAGCATCGCAAAGTTGATTTCACCCTTATTGATGCCGTAGTCGACTTGAAGGGCGGACTTCCCATCCTTGACATTGTGTTCGTCGTGCGTGACGCTGACTTGAGCGGTCTGGCCGAATCCCTGCCAGCCGTCGACGCCATCGTCGAACGTGTTTTTGACAATAGGTGCATTCTGCGCCTGGGCGGTCGCGATGCCCAGAAGAAGCGTAAGCGCGCCTGCGGTTACGCCGTTGTTTAAGATTTTCATGGTTTCCCTCTCACCTTCGATGCATTGACAAGGCAGTTGCTTTATGCCGACTACGGCAAAGCGTTCCCAATGGTTTCGACATCATCGCTGAAAACCGCTGATAAAACTCGATCCTGTGGGTTACCTGATCCTCCCGTTTCCGACCCCGCTGGTTGCATTGCCCTGCTCGGTGGCGTATAATAGCGTGGTGCGTTCGGCTCGAACTCCGTGGACGCATGTATATTAGAGAGGGTCCTGGTGAGGCATGTCTACCGTCTCCACAAAACCGAAGAAAACCCCCAGAGCGCCGGCTGCTAAGCGCAAGATCCCCAAATCTTTAGAGGATTTCTTTGGCATTCGCGGGCCGCTGGCCGATAAACTGCCAGGTTACGAAGCGCGCGAAGAGCAGGTGCAGGTTGCGCTCGCCGTCGAGCGTGCGATGCGCTCCGGCAAGCCCTGTATCGCGGAGGCCGGGACAGGGGTGGGGAAGAGCCTGGCGTATCTCGTGCCGGTGGTGAAGGCGGCGCTGGACGGTAAGGTGACCGTCATCAGCACCCATACCATCAATCTTCAGAATCAGCTGATCGAAAAGGATATTCCTCTCGTTCTCAGTCTCTTTACGGAAATCGAGGATCGCATCCATGTGACCCTCATGAAGGGCAGGGGAAACTATCTTTGCAAGCAGGATTACGATAGTGCGCGCACGGACCTCTTCATGCTTGCGGATCCGCAGTTCCGTCGTATTCAGCGCTGGGCAGCGGATCCGGACTGCACAGGGGATGTGGCAGACCTTCCGTTTACCTTTGCGTCTTGGCATGAGATTTCGAGCAACCTGGATACGTGCCGCGGACAGGAGTGCCAGCAGTACAACTCCTGCCACTACTATCGGATGCGACGCGAATCGGCCGAAAGCAATATCATCGTCGTCAACCATGCCCTGTTTTTGAGCGATCTTGCCCTGCGGCTTTCGGACCCCCAGGCGGGCATCCTGCCGGACTACGATGCGGTCATCATCGACGAGGCGCACCACCTGGAGGATGTGGCCACCAAGACGTTCGGGGTGGAATTCGGCTCGCGACGTCTGGTCAATCTGATGGAACGGCTCAAGCACACGCGGGGCCTCGACATCGACAGGGAGCGTCTCCAGACGATCGAAGAGATGAATGCGACGGTCTTTGCGCCTTTCCTGCAGGCGGGCCGCAATGAGTTTATCTTCGACGAGGCGCTGACGCAGGATGTCCGTGAAAAAACTGAAGCCACGACCGGTCTCACATGCAATGCCATTTCAGAGCTTCAAAAGAAGCTCCTGGAATTGGGCAAAGAAGATGAGAACCTGCGCGACCGGCTGGAAGGAATGGCGCGGATCTGCGGACGGGCGAAGGAAGAGCTGACGCGTTTGTTCTTTGAGAAGGACGATAACGCGATTCGATGGGCGGAGATCCGGCAGGCGGGCCGCCTGGATCGGAAGGAACCGCGAGTCACGCTCCACCTGACGCCTATCTCCGTCGCGGAGATTCTGAAGCAGGCGTTGTGGGACCGGATGCAGGCAAAGCGTGGCGCGGTCGCACTGATCTCGGCAACTCTGTCGAACTCCGGGGGCTTCTCCTATCTACGGGGCCGCCTGGGTATCCCGGAGGAGGCGGACGAGTGTATCGTCGGCAGTCCCTTCGATTATAAGAATCAGGCCCTGCTTTATGTGCCCGGCCATATGCCTCCGCCAGGCCCTTCCCCCGCCTATTCCGAACAGATGATTGCCGAGATAGAGCGTGTGCTTCTGCTGACCGGGGGACGCGCGTTTTTGCTGTTCACCTCGCATACGGCGCTTAAGGCCGTCTATGAAAAACTGATCGACAGGCTTCCCTTTCCCCTGTTCAAGCAGGGCGATCTTCCGGCGAATAAATTAGTGGAAGCGTTTCGAGAGAGCGGCAATGGCTGTTTGCTGGGTGCGCAGACGTTTTGGGAAGGCGTCGACATCCAGGGCGAGGCGCTTTCGTGTGTGATTATCGATCGCCTTCCTTTCGCGGTCCCGGATTCTCCGGTAACGAAAGCGCGGACAAAGGCTATCGTGGATGCAGGCGGCGATTGGTTCCGCGATTATGCGATCCCTCAGGCGCAGATACGCCTCAAGCAAGGGTTCGGAAGGTTGATTCGCACCCGAGCCGACCATGGAATCGTCTGCGTGCTGGACTCGCGCCTCATCACCCGTGACTATGGCGCGGAGTTTGTGAAGTATCTTCCGCCTGCGGCTCGTGCAAGCAAATGGAATCGGGTAGAGAAATTTTGGGAGTCGACACCTGAGGAAGGCGAGGACTAAGGCGAGTTGAACCTGTCTCCAGGGGCGAGGCGAATGCCTCTCGCCCAATCGGCGGCGGACATCCTCTTGCCGTTTTCCGGCTGCAATTCCAGAATTAGTAGCGCGTCACTTTCGCCACAAGCGACGACAACACCCGCAGGTTTTTTCGAGATCATGATTACGGTTCCGGGCTCCGCGTTGTCATCGGGGGACGGAAGGACCTCCGTGGTCCAGATCTTTACGCGCTTTTCTTTTCTTATCGCAAATGCCCCCGGCTTCGGACTCACCCCGCGCACACGGTTATGAATTGCCGCCGCGCTCTCGGTCCACCGGATCAGGCCGTCTTCCGGCAGGACGGCGGGCGCGAAGGTTGCCAGCGCATTGTCCTGTGGCATGCGTGGCAAGGTTTTGGAAACAAGCCCATCCAGTGTTTCGATCAGCAAACGTGCGCCGATCTCCGCCAACCGGGGAATAAGTGCGCCGGCCGTATCGGTCGGTTCGATGGCGAGGCTTTCTTTGAGAAGAATATCGCCGGTGTCGAGAGTAGCATCCATCCACATCGTGGTGATGCCGGTCTCTTTCTCCCCCATCATGACGGCGCGCTGGATGGGAGCCGCGCCGCGATACCGGGGCAATAAGGATCCATGCACGTTGATGGGGCCGAATGGGGGCAGATCGAGCAGCGCCTGCGGGATGACCTGGCCGAATGCTGCCACGGCAAGAACGTCGGGAGTCAATTCGTGCATGCGGGCAACGAACGACTCGGAACGTACGCGCCGGGGTTGAAGCACAGGCAAACCGGCTGCTTCGGCCGCTTTCTTCACGGGGGAAGCGACGAGTTGCCTGCCTCGTCCTTGCGGCTTATCCGGCTGCGTGACCACGGCAAGAATTTCGTGCCCGGCTTTGCCGAGGGCGATAAGCGAAGGGACGGCAAACTCCGCTGTCCCGAAAAATACAATCCTTAAGATCTTTCGCGCCAACTATGTCTCCCGAAGCCGCGCATCAATCTTTCGGCGCTTCATTTCCATCTTCATCATCGCCGGCGTCGATCAGCCATTCCAAAGTTTCCGGGTCGGCCCTGTCGATAAAGAGCACGCCGTCCAGGTGATCGATCTCATGCTGGATGACACGCGCTTCCAACTCCGTGGCCCTTAAAGTGACGGGCTTGTTCTGTCTATCGAAGCCGCGCACTCGGATTTCCTGGTAACGGTTGACCTGGCCCTGCAGTCCCGGTATGGAGAGACATCCTTCAAGCGGGTCCAGTTGCTCGCCTTTATGCGAGACGATCACGGGGTTGATCAGGACTTTGAGCCCTTCTCCCGTGTCGTAAATGATAATGCGAGTGGAGGCTCCTACTTGCGGAGCGGCGAGCCCGAGCCCATGTGCCTCACGCATCACGACCGACATCCGCTCAACGAGTTGCCTTGTCTCCGCGCTGATCCTCGCAACGGGTTTGGCGACCTGTCGCAAAACGGGATCGCCGAGCTTAACAATGGCCTGATGGCGCATCCAGGCCTCTTCCAACTCTTTTGGGGGACGAAACAGTGAATCCAATTCCGATCCGGACGGCATATTTCCTGAACCCTTAGAATCCCTGGCGTGCAAGGCATCACCTCGCGTTTCGCCTTGGGCGCGGCAACGCAGACTGCTCCCCATTATACTTCACAACCCGCTGACATTCAATGCCTTGCGAATTCCCTGAGATCGATAGGAATGAGCGATCCGACAGGCTGAAACATACTGTCGGTCCTTCACGTCTAATTAAAAGACAAGAGCCACCGCAGTCACGAGCCGGGCTCGTGGCCTTCCTTCATTGTTTCCATTGTTCGAGGAAAGGCAAGAGTAATGCATACTGCCAGTGATGTCGAAATGATGCGTCGTGTGCGGTCCCATGTGACCCGCCGGTACATCGACTCCACCCGCATGGATATTCGTGTGATGCATGGCGTGGTCTATTTACGCGGCTACATCGGTCACCTCCGAACGCATAGGGAGGTGGAATTGAAGAGCGAAGTAGAAATGATTACGCGCATCCTGAGGCAGCAGCCCGGCGTCCGGGAAGTCATCTGGGAGACGACTGTCAAGGAAGAGTAGTCTCGCGGGCCTCTCTTTACCGATGCGCTTCGGCTTTGGGGTGCATGCCCACCCATGCTGGAACTGCGATGGTGGTCAGCCCAATGCCCTGCCTTGTGCGTTAAGCCCACATGAATCCTTTTTGTCAGCACTGGCTCAAGAATGCTTCGACAGCGTATCGGTATTCCACATACCCATGGCGTGAATGATAATTCCGCTGCAAAATACGGAGATCTTGAGTATGCCCGCTCGCGGACTGGACTTCCCGCAGAGAAACGTGCATAATAGAAATGAAATTGTGTATCCCCCTGAGGCGCTTCACTTCCCCAACGAACGCCACCCTTTAGACTCGAAGTTTTCATGAACTTAATGCAAATGCCATAGGATCTCCGGCCGCGACCGGTCTGCCGTTGCGCGATCGTCCCGTGACATTTTTGCACACGAGTCTGAGTGACCCTGGCTCCGAAAGGGCAAACAAAATGTCTTTCCCGTATTGCAATCTGTTCCCTCGCTTGCGAGCCATCTCGCTGTGGGCGCTCCCCGTTCCGAGGCATTCGTTGCCATCTGGAGAGCCCCTACGGTGGAAGGCTAACGGGCTGGTTTACCAGGGCAGGGAGCGCAATATGCGTTGCATTCAGTATCTGACCTGTGCGCTATTGCTGGCTGCCTGCTTCCTTATTCCGATCGCATCATGCTCCGGGGCCGTGACCCCGCCGCGGCTTACGACGCCAGGATCGCACGATGTGCTGACCCACCACAACGATAAGCAGCGCACCGGTCAGATGCTGAATGAAACGGCTCTGACCCCCGCCTCGATCTTCGACCCGACGAATAAGGGGGCCAATTTCGGTCGGGTCTTCTCGCAACCGGTCGACGGCGGTATCTACGCCCAGCCGCTCTATATGGAGAATGTGGCCATCCTGAACAAGGGCACGCACAATGTGGTCTTCGTGGCCACCGAGCACGACAGCCTTTATGCCTTCGACGCCGACAATGCCTCCGGCGCAAACATGCTTCCGCTATGGAAATCAAGCTTTATTGACCCCGCGAACGGCGTCACGCCGGTGAGCAACGTCGATGTGAGCACGGAGGATATCGTTCCCGAAATCGGCGTTACGGGCACTCCCGTCATCGATGCGGCAAATGGGGTGCTCTACGTAGTCGCCAAGACCAAGGAACCTGCCCTTGTTGGGGGCGGCGTGCGGTTAGTACAGCGTCTACACGCCATTAATATTCACACTGGTCTCGATGGACCGGGCAGTCCGATCGAGATTCAGGCGAGCGTTGTGGGTACGGGCGACGGAAGTTTCCTCCAGAACGGACAGAGCGTGGTAGCTTTCGATCCCTTTCGAGAGCACCAGCGATCCGCGCTCCTGCTCTTGAATGGCGCCGTCTATATCGCGTGGGCTTCGCATTCAGACAACGGACCCTACCATGGCTGGCTGATCGGCTATAAATACGACGGTCAGGCATTCGCCCAGGTGGGCGCTTACAATACCACTCCCAACGGCGGCCTCGGTGGGATCTGGATGAGCAGTAACGGCCCCTCCGCAGACGACAGTGGGAACATTTTCTTCGAGACCGGCAATGGCACGCTCGACGCCACCAGCCGGACGGTCACCGTGAATGGATCTCCGCAGTTCTATCCCGCCAAGAATGACTTCGGCGATAGCTTCATCAAGCTCAACGCCAACAACAACGCCCTGAATTTTATCGATTACTTCACTCCCTTCAATCAGGACAGTCTCAATGTGAACGATACGGACCTGGGCTCCGGCGGCGTGCTGGTGCTGCCCGACACCAAC
>JBBRKX010000040.1:0-12613 GCA_038231675.1 Chthonomonadales bacterium
AGCAAGCCGTTAGTCAGCAAGTACGGCACGCCATCGACAAGAAAGCCCCACACGCGATCGGTATCCTGCGTCACCCTGCTTGTGATGGCGCCGACCTGTTTCTTGTCGAAGTATTCAAGCTGGAGGAACTCGATCGCGCGATAAACGCTGCCGCGCAGGTCCGCGGCGAGATTCGCCGCGAGGAAAGCGATCAGGCGCCCTGAAGCGATCTGAACGCCGATCCCCATCGTCAGCGTCAGGAGCCAGAGGAACATCAAATTCCAGAGCAGAGAAAGGTGACGATGCGTGGTAAGCACGGTATCGATCAACTTGCCCTGTATCGTCGGGGGCGCCAGATTGAGCAGCGTGGTAAGGAGCGACAGAGCGGCCAGTCCGAAAGCCTGCTTGCGGTAGGGACGCAAGTATCCCCCGATGCGGAGCATGGTGCGACGTCGATCGACACATGCGGGGCAGATACCGTCCTTTTCGGGCAGTAGACGGTTGCATTTCGGGCAGCGAGTCCGCTCCTGTTTCAAGTTGATCGAGAGGGGCTCGCCTTTCGCAAGCTGCTCGATTCCCCGCGCTGCTTCGGAGAACCGTGGCGCCATCGTAAGAGAGTAGGCGACCACTGGCACGAAATCACCCGATCGTGTTACGATCTCCAGGCGGCCACCCCCCACAAGCGGCTCATTCCGGGCGCTCTTGATTTCGGCCACCGGGATCTGGAAACCCATTGCGCCTCCGGCCTCCACGATGCGGACCACGGTGCATGTGACTTCCAGGATTCGAGAACCAAAGGCGCCGTCCGCCGAGAAATCCCCCTCCAAACGGATAAGAACTTCTTCTGTGGCGGGAGCATCCTCTGCGTCCGGTGTAAACGCCGGTCCAGACATAACCCCTCCTTTGGGATGAAAGCATGAAAATGAGAAACAAAGCACGACAGAGCATCGCGCGCCCGGAGGGTTATTTGCAGGAGCGCCTCCTGTCATGTTATTGACAGGAGGAGCGGTGGTTTCGTATGCGAGGTAAGCAGAAAAAAGTTTCCTGTATTGCGTTTGCGGAGCGACGGTTAAGAATTAGGGGATGCCGGGCGTTGTGGATCGACAATAATGCCATCAAAAATAGCCGCATTGGTCATTACCTTGCAGTCCTTGCCCACCACGCATCTTTCGAGGTGCGTGCCACGCATCACCACGGCTCCTTCCCACAGAATGCTATCCTGAACCGATGCCCCTTCTTCGATCAGACAGTTATCCCCGATAACGGAATTCTCCAGTATTTTGGCGCCCGCATGAATCTTGACGTTGTTTCCGATCGCCACGGGGTAGCCTATCTCTGCGGTATCGTCGATCTGCGCATTTTCGCCAATCCAGACGTATTTCTTTACCTCTTTCATTGGAATCACGGTGTCGACTCGGCCTTCGAGCACATCTTTTTGCGTCTGCTGATACACCTTGAGATTCCCCACATCTTTCCAATAGGCGGCGGTAAGGTGGCCATAGAGCGGAAGGCGCTGCTCCAGAAGAAGCGGAAACACCTGTTTGCCAAAGAGGTAGAATGCTCCGCCTGGAATGAGTTCGAAGATCTCCGGCTGGAAAATGTAGACGCCTGTATTGGCCGTATTCGAAAAGATCACTTCGCCTTTGGGCTTTTCCAGGAAGCGAGTGATCCGACTCTCCTCGTTCATCAGCACGATTCCATATTCGCTGGGATCGTCCACGAGCGAAAGAGCGATGGTTGCCAGCGCGCCTTTCTCCCGATGGGTGTGCAGCACCCTGGTGAGATCCATATCCGTAAGATCGTCGCCACCGATAACGATAAACGTATCGTCCTTAAAGAACTCTTCGACCCGTTTAAGGCTGCCTGCGTCGCCCCACAACTTATCTTCGCGAGACCAGTGAATTTTTACGTTCCATTTCGAGCCGTCGCCGAAATGCTGTTCGATCCGATCCCCAAGATAGTGGAGGTTCACCATAATTTCCGTGAAGCCATGCTTCTTGAGAAGTTCGATAAGGTATTCCATCACGGGACGGTTGATAATCGGAACCAGGGGTTTGGGTACATTGCGCGTCAGGGGATCGAGACGCGAGCCAACTCCGGCCGCAAGTATCATCGCTTTCATTTAATTTCCTCCATGTGAAATCGGCGGCGTAAAATAGGGGATGCCGGGCGACGAGTGGCCCATGGCATCCCCTTTGATTACGGTATCGCACTGAAAATATCCGCAGCAAGAGCCGAGCATTTCCGTCGGCGCTTCTTCCTTGATTCCGCTAAGAGCGAACGATTACGCAGTAAAGCGGAGGACCAGGTCGGCGACATAGTCGATTTGCTCGTCTGTAAGCTCCGGGTGAATTGGCAGGGAGAGCACTTCCTGAGCGGCGCGCTCGGCATTCGGGAAGTCGCCGACCTGATATCCAAGATAGGCATAGGCAGGCTGAAGGTGCATTGGAATGGGATAATAAACTTCGGAATCCACGTCATGCGTCTTCAAGTACGCATGAAGCGCGTCGCGCCGCGGATGTCGGATCGTGTACTGATGATAGATATGGAAGTTGCCGGACTCACTGCGCGGGAGCGTTAGACCGCAATTGCTGTCTCGCACCGCAGCGCCCATGCGCTCGGAATACCGGGTCGCATTTCGCCTGCGCCCTTCGTTCCAGCCCGCCAGACGGGGCAGTTTTGCCAGCAGGACGGCCGCCTGGATCGCATCGAGTCGGCTGCAATAGCCGATGTGTTCATAATGGTACTTGTGCCCCACGGTGCCATGCCCTCGAAGACTGCGCAGGCGGGCCGCGATCTCGTCGTCGTTCGTCAGGGCCATGCCACCGTCGCCGTAAGCGCCAAGGTTCTTGGTCGGGTAAAAAGAGAGGGTCGTCGTATCGCTATTTACGGCGATCGGCACTCCCTTCTGGCGACTGCCGATGGACTGGGCGGAATCGATGATCAGCCTCAGATTGTGCCGGCAAGCGATCGCCTCCAGGGCCTCTCGATCCGCCATCTGGCCGTAGAGGTCGACGGGCAGGATCGCCTTCGTGTGCGGCGTGATCTTCGCTTCGATCTGCGCTTGATCGAGGTTAAATGTGCAGGTGTCGATATCCACATAGACCGCGCGGGCGCCTACCTGAGCGATCGCTTCCGTGGTCGCGCCGAAGGTAAACGGAGTGGTGATAACTTCATCCCCCCGACCTATCCCGCATGCGACCAGGGACAGAACAAGCGCATCCGTGCCCGAAGCGACGCCTATGCCGAACTTTGCGCCACAGGCGGCCGCGATCTCGTCCTCGAGGCGCGTGACATTGTCTCCGCCGCTGAAGCGACAACTTTCGATGACCTTGACGATTGCCGCGTCGATTTCATCCTTCAGTTCGTAATATTGCGCTCGCAAATCCGCGAGTGGAACTTTCAACCCTGCCTCCCCTGCAAACGAATTCACACTGTCGCCGTATTCCTGTAAAGCCGGCTGTCCACCAAACTACGTCGCGCGGCTATCGTCGTGACGGTCGGGCAGGCGCACGAGCGCCGATGTGATGGGCGTATTGTGACATGTATCGCCATGTAAGAGCGATTGCCTGACGATTTTGGCGCTCGCCGACGGCATTCTGCCTGCATTTGTACGCTAAATCTCTCGTCCTCGACGTACCGGTAATATACTATACCCAAAAGCCGCGACGATTTAAGCGGCCCGGGGAGCAGTGGCACATCAATCGAATTCGGCCAGGACTTCCACTGCGGCGCGCCGGACCTCCGCGCCTATCTCAGGATCGTGCAGCGCTGCGCGGACAAATGCCACAAAGAAACTCTCGAAACTCCCGATATCGGATCGTCTTTCTCCCGGAAGCAACGGCACGGCCCAGAGGGAATGTCCGGCCTGCCGCATCGCCCGCACTGCATCGGTCATGTTGATCTCGCCCCGTGCGTCCGCAGCCGACGCTTCCAGATATGCGAATACTTTTGGATCCAGGACCCACCTGGCCGCAACCACTAGATTGCTTGGCGCGGATTCGGGAGAAGGTTTCTCCACGATGGATCTGGCGGCAAAGGGGACGTCAGGCGAAGACAAGGGCGCTTCGGGGTCCAGAACACCGTACCGGGAAACCTTCCGAGGATCCACGCTTTCGACCAGTGCGGTGGCGGATGCTCCTTGCATCCGATGGGTGGCGATCAGCCTGCGGAGCGGAGCGGCAGGGGGCTCCGATTCGATGATGCAATCCCCGAATGCAACCACGAATGGATCCTTTCCGACCCATTCCCGCGCGCACAGAAGTGCATCTCCCAACCCACATTGTCGCTCTTGAACGATATAAGAGCAGCGCACGGGCTCTTGCTCCACTTCGCCTGGCGCCGTGGGCTCAGAGTAGCGCTCGCCGAAGAACGCTCGAATCTCCGGCTTGCGATCGGAAACCACAAAAAGAAATTCGCGGATGCCCGCCTGTCGGAGTTCCGCCGCGATATGCGCCAGCACGGGCTGGCGGCCCACCGGCAAAAGCTCCTTTGGAAATGCGCGCGTCAGTGGTTGCAGGCGCGTGCCCAGCCCTGCCGCAGGAATCACGGCTTTTAAAATGGGAATATTGCGGCCATGGGGCTCTTGGATGGGCATGAAACCTCGGAAGGGGAATCGAGTGGATCGTTCGACGCAGCCATGCGTCGAACGTGCTTGTGAATATTCTAGCAGCAAACGCGTAAAGCTGTCAATTGCCCAATTATCCCTGCTCTGTTGATTGATGCACTGCCTAGAAACGGAGTATATTCGAAACTGGACCGTGCTCGCTGGCGACCTATATCAGGTCTTGCCGGCCCGTTTCTTCCAACCCGGAAAGGAAAAGATCGCTCTTCTGTACTAAAATTCGAAAGCGAGGGAACTTTTTTTGGGAAAGTATTGTCTGATGGGCGATAATGCGTTATAATGCATCTATCTCTGTTCCATGAGATTGGATGAGCGCTATCGGGATGGGCGGCGCTTGTCAATTCGATGAGAGCCCCTTTGATACTAAATCCTTTTAAATTAGGAGGTGAGCAAAACACCAGTTTCAAAGCATTCCGAACGTTGGGCACGCAGGGCTTTCGAGTAGAAGTCTTTGCTCTCCGGCCCCGGCAACATCCCGCAATCACTCTAGCCGTACTTCCTGCACACCATGGGTCCAAGAGGATCCAACCTAGGCATTTCAAGACGAAAACCGTCGGACGCCCATTCTGTCTGCCTGGCAGACAGTTTGCCCAATGAAGGCATCCGACCACGAAGGAAACATCATGTCCATGATCAAACGTTCTCTCGGCATAGCGGCCCTCGCAGGACTGACGTTGCTTGCGCCTCTCGCCAGCCGCGCGGATCTCGTCCCCATCAATACCGGCATCACGGGCGGACTCTACACCTACCGCGCGGACTTCTCGGTGGCGCTCGATCCGAACACGAATCAGCCCGATCAGCAGCTTCAAAAGGGCGATTTCTTCACCCTGTACGACATCAACGGTCTCAACGCCGCCAGCATCACCACGAATGCGCAGTTCACGTTCACCGTTCAGACCCCTGGCGTTACCGCCCCTGGAACGGCTCCGACTGACAGCGCGCTTCCTAACATTACATTCACGTACCAGGGCGCGACAATTTCGGCGGATACCTCGTTTTCGGGCTTCAGCTTCACTTCCACCGACACGGTTTCCAGCATCAATGGAACGTTCACCTCGCTGGATCAGAAGGTGTCCGCAACCGGCCCAGTTACAAACAAGTCGAGCATCGGCTCGGTCACTCTGCCTGCCACCGCTCCGAACGTGCCGGAAGGCTCTTCGCTTTTGATGCTGCTTCCCGCGCTTCTGCCGGTCGGTGCTTTCCTTCGCCGCCGCTCCGCCAAGTAGGCCGCCTCGAACACGCTCATGGAGTGTAGGGAAACCATGCTCCAGGCAGCAAGGGATCGGGTCTGTAGGACCGGTCCCTCCCTCATGGTTTCCGCATTGGACAATCTCCCGCCTTTCTGTTATAATTCACCAGTACGGAGCTATCTGAGTCTCGCATGCGTTTGCAGGATGCGACGGCGGTCACCGGGGTTTCCTGGCATAGGCGCGCAACCTCGGAAGGGGATCGGGCAGGGTGAGGATCGTTGAAGTCAGGGAACCGGAAGGCATTGCCTGCATGGAGACCGAATGGAAGGACCTGCAGGCCCACTGTCCCGAGGCAACCCCATACCAGACATGGGAGTGGAACGAGGCCTGGTGGCGGCATTTCGGATCCCATAAACACCTCCGACTGCTCTTGTTCCGATCTGCCCCCGACGATAAGCTGGTTGGCATCGCTCCTTTTTACACGAGTCGGCACCTCGGCACCCCGGTAAGGCGGCTCGCGTGGATCGGAACGGGACAGAGCGATTACCTGGGCCCGCTTGCCGTTCCCGACCAAGCCGAAGAAGTGGCGGCCAAATTACTTTCGTACCTTCAGGCTGGCCTGGGAGGGTGGGACATAGACGACCTGCAGCATCTGCGGCCGGGATCCTCGCTCCTGCTTGCGGAAGAACGTCTTCGTGCCTCCGATGTCTCTGGCCATCGCTCTCTTCTTCCCATCGAAACATGTCCGTTCGCGCCGCTCCCGGGCTCCTGGGAGGAGTTCGGACTACGCCTTGGTAAGAAGATGCGTTCCAACCTCGCCTATTACGAACGTCTGCTACACCGCACCTTTTCAGACACTCAGTATTCCCTTGCCGATCGCGAAAGCCTTTCGGACGGGATGACGGCTCTCTTCCAGCTTCATCAGAGTCGGTGGAATGCCCGCTGGCTTCCGGGAGTGCTCGGCGGCAAACGTGTTCAGGCCTTCCATCGCGAGGTGGCGGCGCGCTTTCTGGAAAACGGGTGGTTGCGTCTGCACCTGCTCCATGCCGAAGGAGCGATCCGCGCCGTGCTTTACTGCTTTGCTTTTGGAGGCAAGACCCTTTACTACCTGGGAGGCTTTGCGCCCGAGTTCGCGAAATATAGCCTGGGAACGGCGCTTACCGCGAGGGCGATCCAGGCCGCGATCCAGGAAGGCTGCAGTGAATTCGATTTTCTCCGTGGGGAAGAGCCGTACAAGTACCGCTGGATGCCGCAAGAGCGGATCAATTATCGTCTGGTGCAGTTGCGGGTCCGCCGAGGAGGGCTGGGAAATCTCCCCGGCCGCGCGGGCTTCGCCCTCAATCGCATGGAACGCTATATCATTCACCGCGCTAAAAGCTTCGTGGAGGTTCAGCACAGGCCGGAAAAGCCGGGGCGGAGTGAGCTGGGACGCATCCGCCTGAAACCGCGCATCCCGCCGCGCTCTGCTCCATCGGACAAAAACTGAGATCGACGCCCGAGGAGTCTCTTTGCGCTTGCGTTGCGATTGAAATCGAGATCGAGATCGAGATTGGATTTAACCATGTTACGTAGTGCTTTCAAGACTTCGGCGCCTGCCCGGCTATCTCCCGCGCCTTTCTTTTTCTCAAGCCTTCCCACGGCGCTTGCCATGCGGCAAGCCGGCCTGCTCTGTATGGTGTTGCTGGCGATGACACTTACCGGCTGCCGGACGAAAAGTTTTCTATCGACTCGCCAGGAAGTCAACCTGGGTAAGGAAGGAGCGCGTCAGGTCGAGCAAGAGTTTCGTGTCGATACCAATTCTCCGGACGCGGACCGGGTCCGGCGCGTGGGGCAGAGCATCCTCGCTCACATGGACAGGCGAGACGTGCCCTACGTCTTCAAAGTCCTGGATTCCAAGGAGATCAACGCCTTTTCGCTGCCTGGCGGTCCCGTTTATGTGTTCAAGGGGCTCCTGGACATGATGGGCGATGACGACGATGCGCTTGCCGCCGTGATCGGGCACGAATGTGGTCATGTCAATGCACGACACGCGGCGCGGCAGCTTTCTTCTCAGATGGCCACCAATATTTTGATCACTCTCGCGATTCCCAATCCGGCCTCACAGAACCTTGCGGGGCTTGGCTCGCAGATCCTGGGGCTCAAATACAGCCGGGAAGACGAGTACGAGGCGGATCGGCGAGGCTTGAGCTATGCGCATTATGCCGGATATGATCCCCAGGGGATGATCCGGTTTTTCGGCAAGCTGCAGCGACTCGAGAAGCGGCAAGGAGGCCATGACCCGGAATGGCTTCGAGATCACCCGCTGACCAAACCGCGCATCGACAAGGCCGAATCGATCATCGAGCATGCGGATTACCGATATGGCCAGTGACTTCTCCCGTGTAATCAGGAAACTCTTTTCCTGTGAAAAAAGTTTCCTGAAAGTAGGGGCCATCCCACGCGCATCCCCTTCATTAGCGCGCGAACAGGCGCTTTCGTTCCACCAGCGCGGCTTGCTTTTCTTGCCACGCCGTTAGCCGCTTGCGTTCTTCCTCGACGACTTCCGGCCTGGCGCGCTCCACGAAGCTTGCATTGCCCAGCTTGCCCTCTGCCCGCTCGATCTCTTTTTGAATAGCGGCAAGCTCTTTGTCGATGCGTTCGGCCTCCTTTCCAATGTCCAGCGTTTCGCCGATCTCCAGAAACATCTCTCCACCCGTGATCGGCGTGCCGACCCACTTTTCCTGTTCGCCCGAGGGCGAGCTATCGAGAACGTCGAACCGGGCAAGCCGGGCCAGAGTCACCATGAGCTCCGAATGGGAAGAGAGCGTGCCACGCACCACGGTGTCCGACGAGACGATCGCGGCGGAAAGGCGGATGCCGGGCGCGATCCCCAATTCAGCCCGCAAATTGCGCAATGCGCGCGTCGCGTCGATCGTCAACGCCACGGCCGCTTCCGCCTCCGCATCGTTCCATTCCGGCGCTCCGATCGGATATTCGGCGAGGATCAGACTCTCCCCCCGATGCGGGAGCGCCTGCCAGATCTCTTCGGTTATGAAAGGGACGATCGGATGCAGCAGTCTCAGGGTCTGTTCCAGTGTAAAGGCAAGCACATTCTGCGCCGTCGTCCGCTCCATGCTCTCCGGCCGCAGTCGTGGCTTAGCCATCTCCACGTACCAATCGCAGAAGTCATTCCAGAAAAAGCCATACAGCGCCCGCGCCGCGTCGTCCATATCATAGGTGGCAAGCGCCTTGTTGACCGCTTCCGCAGTGGCGGAAAGCCGCGAAAGTATCCAGCGATCCACTTCCGTGAGTTGGTCGCGCGGAGGCAGATCTCCCGTCGTCTCCGCGTCCAGGTTCATCAGCACGAAGCGCGAGGCGTTCCATAGCTTGTTGATGAAATTGCCCGCGATATCCGTGCGCTGCTCACTGAACTTGATGTCCTGATTTTTGCCCGCCTGCTGCATCAGAGAGAACCGGGTGGCGTCCGCTCCATACTTATCGATCAGGTCGATCGGATCGATCCCATTGCCTTTGCTCTTGCTCATGCGTTGCCCGTTCTCGTCCAGCACGGTCGCATGGATGTAGACGTCACGAAACGGCAGGATGCGCCGGGTCAGGCCGTCAGGATCCAGCAGACCGTCCTGCTCGGAAGACGACTCTGCCGGTCGCCGCACGAAATCCAGGCCCGTCATGATCATCCGCGCCACCCATAGGTAAAGGATCTCCTGGGCGGTCGAGAGCAAGTTCGTCGGATAGAAATAGTCTAGATCCGCTGTCTCCGCGGGCCAGCCGAGAGTCGCGTGCGGCCAGAGCGCGGAGGAGAACCACGTGTCCAGCACATCCTCATCCTGCCAAACATGAGGGGTGCCCAGCGCGGCGACAGCATCCTCCTGGCTCCTGGCAAAGGCATGGCGGCGCCCCGCGTGTCCCTGTTGATCCGGCGCCCCCTCCGCGCTCGAGTCCGCCAGCGGGGCATCGGTCCACCAGATCGGAATCCGGTGGCCCCACCAGAGCTGACGGCTGATGCACCAGTCGCGGATGTTCTCCATCCAGTCCAGATAGATCGCTTTGTAGCGCTCCGGGATAAAGCGGATCTTGTCTTGTGTCACCAGGTCTATGGCCGGCTGCGCGATCGGCTTCATATCCACAAACCACTGCTCGGACAGCAGCGGCTCGATGATCTCCCTGGAGCGTTCGGAGATCGGAGTCTGGATGGTATAGTCCTCGATTTTTTCCAGCAGGCCGAGCGCCTCCATGTCCGCAACGACCTTCTTGCGCGCCTCGAAGCGATCCATGCCGGCGTAATCGGGGCCGGCCGCCTCTGTCATCCTGCCGTCCTTGCCGATGACGATGATCTGAGGCAGATTGTGGCGCTGGCCGCATTCGAAGTCGTTCAGGTCGTGCGCCGGAGTCACCTTTACCGCGCCGGAGCCAAACTCCGGCTTAGCGTAATCATCCGCGATAAGCGGGATCTCGCGCGATGTCAGCGGCAGCTTCAGCATCTTGCCGAAGTGCGGCTGATACCGCGCGTCGCCTGGATTGGCCGCCACGGCCGTATCGCCCAGCAGCGTTTCCGGACGCGTGGTCGCGATGGTGATAAATCCTGTCCCATCCGCGAAAGGATATCGGAAATGGGTGAGCTTACCCTGGCGGGCCTCCGTTTGCACTTCGATGTCGGACACTGCGGACTGGTACCGAACGTCCCAGTTCACCACGCGAATTCCGCGGTAGATGAGCCCGCGCTCATACCAACTGCGAAACTCTTCCATGATCGCGTCTACATACGAGGGGTCCATGGTGAAGCGCACACGTTCCCAATCATACGAGCATCCCAGCTTCTCGAACTGATGATAGATACGTGCGCCATACTGTTCGCGCCACTTCCAGCACCGCGCAATGAACTGTTCCCGGCCGATATCATGTCGTGTAAAACCTTCTTTCGCAAGGTCATTTTCGACCATGTTTTGCAAAGCAATACCGGCATGATCGGTGCCGGGCAGGCAGAGTACGCTGAAGCCTCGCATCCGATGCCAGCGTGTCATCGCATCCAGGATCGTATTGTTCAGCGCATGGCCCATGTGCAGGCTGCCCGTGACATTGGGCGGAGGGATCGTGATGCAATAAGGCTCTTTGCTGGGATCGGGATCGGCATGGAAATAGCCTCCTTCTTTCCAAAATCGGTACCATTTCTCTTCGGTCGCCTTCGGGTCGTAACTTTTCGGCAAGTCCGCGGCCTGGGTCGGCATCGTCGTGTCTTTCCTTTCTTTGTTATCGTTGCCGGTGGTGCGGCGTGTGCTCCATGGCGGCTCGGGTGCTGCAGTGGAGCGCGGCGCCATTCCTCGGCCCGTTGAATAGTCACCATGCAAAAAACCGCGCCCTTCCGAATGTATTCGGAAGGGCGCGGTAAGTTATGAGCCGCGTGGTACCACCTTCATTTCTGCTTGCCACGAGTGGCGCAAGCAGACACTTGAACGCGTTAACGGGCGTACCCGGCAAATCTTAGGGAGCGTACGATCGGGGCAAGATCCTGCCCTGTCATCCGTGCTCCTTGGGATTGCGGCTCAAGGGCGACGTTCAGCCTGAATCCGCCAGGAGGTTTTCACCGTTCCCTCCCTCTCTGCGGCGTCTTAAGGCCTACTCTTCCCCATCTTTGCCGTTTGTTTTCGCACTATCTTCCTGAGAAACGGCTGTAGGAATGGATCCCACGGTATCCCAGCCTCCCAGCCTATACATCGACCGCCCGCAAATCGAGCAGATTCCTTTTAAATCGCGCCCTCCACGTTTGTTGCATACCTGAATGGCATCTCGCATCAAGCGGCGACTCCGACAGTGGACACAGTAACCCAGCACTTCGGGATCCGGAGATTTTCCGGAGCTTTCCGCCGTCATCTAGCGCTCTCCCATGAGAAAAAAGAATCCGGTCCGCGCGCTCCCGACCACCTTGTATCCCGCAGGGAGTTCATCGAAGGCGCCCTCCTTGACTTGCTTACCAAAGAAATGGAGATTGATGCGGCTATCATAGCATAGACCAGATCCAAACGCAAGTCACACGATCAGCAAGTTGTGAGGAGAGGCCGAAAGTGAAAAAGCGGTCCGCAACACATGTTGCGGACCACTCTAATTTCATCCTGCCCAAGAGAGGAGTTGAACCTCCAAGCCCTTGCGAGCACTGGCACCTGAAGCCAGCGTGTTTGCCATTTCACCACCTGGGCGCACCATCGCCAGCCGAACGGGTACACGTCCGACGTCTTGCCAAATTATACGGTGTATGGTACAATTTGTCAAGTCAAAAAAGTCAAAATCGCCATATTGCGGATGTGTCGGCAAGGTACGGCCTGGAGAGTGGCGGATGGCATCTCGCTATGGACTTCGTTCGCTTGCAGCGCCAGACCAATGGAAGCGGGCCGCATGATCCTTACCGTAACACCGAATGCGGCCGTGGACAAGACATATCGTGTCGAAGATTTTCGCATCGATCGGGTGAATCGTCCGTCCGCCATGCATACGGTTGCCGGTGGCAAAGGGATCAACGTTGCCCGCGTATATCAGACTCTGGGCGGCAATGCGCTGGCGACGGGGTTTCTTGGGGGCATCAACGGCAGGATCATCTCAAAGGCCCTGCAGCAGGAGCGGATTGCGGAGGAGTGTGTTCGGGTTCGTGGAGAATCGCGGATGTGCACCGCAGTCATCGATCCGCACACCGGGTCGCAAACGGAGATCAACGAACAGGGAATGGCGGTGTCACCGCGTTCCGTGCGTAAATTGATCGACTGTGTCGCGCGCCTGGTAAAAGAGCGCTCGTTTGAATTTGCTGTGTTCAGCGGCAGTCTGCCGCCCGGCG
>JBBRKX010000041.1:0-12542 GCA_038231675.1 Chthonomonadales bacterium
CATTGTTGTCCACGCAAGGCTGCGACATGGTCCCGGCCATTGCATTTGTCCACAGAGCGCCCGCCAGATCATGTGCAATGATAAGACGCGGCTTGCGATTCCACAGCAGAAGGTTCTTGAACCCCCACTCCTCAAGCCCGTAGATGTGGTCCCCATGAAGATGACTCACAAAGACAGCGTCGATCTCCTGCAGCGATACCCCCATCTGATTCAGACGGCCCGGAACGGTATACCCGCAATCCATAAGCAGACGATGACCGCCCGATTCCAGCAGCGCGGATGCGTTGCCGTACAGGTAGGACCATGCCGCGCCGGTTCCATTCCAGGTGACCTTCATTGTGCCTTCTCTCGATCCTTTTCATCCGCTCATTGCCCTCAAGGCAACCAGCGACCAAAACTATATTGCCCGCTTTTCGGCGCGGAACAAAGCAATTCCTGCCCCAGCAACGTCTGTCTGAGTATTTTATCAGGATCTATCACGGGTGTACGAACATGTCGGTACGTATATCGTCAAGTGCGGGAAACTGATGTCTGTAGTTCACCAGTGTTTTCAGATCCGCATCCGCCCGCAACAGCCCCGGCACGTTTCCGCCGTCCGCGATCAACTCTCCACGGGGCCCCACTACCAGGCTCCTGCCGGAATAGATAAGCCCTGGATCGCTGCCGCACCGGTTCACCCCGACGACGTAGGCCTGGTTCTCGATCGCGCGGGCACGCAGCAGCGTGATCCAGTGTTCTTCCCGGACCTGTGGCCAGTTCGCAATGACGAGAAATAGATTTGCCCCACGCGTGACAGCGGCGCGAAAAACCTCGGGGAACCGTAAATCGTAGCAAATCAGAGGCGCTACGGTGAAACCGGCATAGTCGAAGAGAGTAACTTGATTGCCGGGTTCGTAAGACGCGGTCTCGCCGCCCAATCGAAAAGGATACATTTTGCAATACCGCGCGATCACGCGGCCGGTCGGCCCCACGACAAGAGCCTCGTTGCGGCCCTTGCCGTCGGCCCCGTGTACGACGACTCCGCCGACAACCATACACCGATTGTCGGTAGCGATCGACTGGAGAAACACCTCCGTTTCGCCGCCCGGCTCCTCCGCGATCGTCGCGACATCCATGCTGAATCCCGTCGCGAACATCTCCGGAAGCACCAGGAGCGAATCCGGTTCGATGCCGCCCGGACGCAACAGATCGAGGACCCGCCTGTAGTTTTCCGCCTTGTCTTCCCACGCGATGTCGAACTGGCAGCCGATGATTTTCATGATTGGTTCTTCTCCAACAGCGCCTCAAGCCCCCTGACGAGCCGCGCGATCCCTTCGGCCGCGATCTCGGGTCGAAGCGCCCCATACCCGACGCGCAGCGTGCAGGCGTCTTTCACTCCAAATGTGGAGCCCGGCAGAACGGCCACGCCCCAGTCGATCACGAGACGACGGACGAGATCCATGGATTCCCAGGGCGCATCGACCTTCAGCAAGAGATAAAACGCGCCTTCGGCCCGAGGGACCGCGCACATCGGCCCAAGCGTCTGCAACGCCTGTATTGCGACCTGGCGAACCTGCGCCAACGAGGCGAGCTTCTCCTGGAACCAGGCCCGGCCGGCCTGAAGCGCGCCGACCGCCGCGAACTGGGAGATCACCGGGGGGCAGATAAGCACGGTGTCCTGTATTTTCTTTACGGCCGGAAGCAGGCGATCCGGCACGACCATATAGCCGATACGCCAGCTGGCGAACCCATACGCTTTGGAAAGCGAGAAGAGCGAAAGAGTATGTTCCGCGCCCTCCGATGTCGCGCCGGGGGAAAAGTGTACGGAGCCGTCATACGTAAAGTATTCGTACGCTTCGTCGCTGATATGGAAGATCCCCTGTTCACGACACAGACGGTTCACCGCGCTCAGATCCGCGCGCGAGTAGACGGCGCCGGTGGGATTGTTGGGAGAAACGGTGACGATCGCACGCGTTCGGGGCGTGATCGCGCGGCGGATCGCGTCTACCTGAAGCTGATAGCTCGCATCGGTTTCGACAAGCACGGGGCGACAGCCCGCCATCACGATCGCCATCTCATGGTTAAAGTAGTAGGGGAGTGGAAGAATAATCTCGTCCCCGGCGTCGGCGATGGCAAGCAGGGCGTTTTGAAACGCCATATTGCCGCCCGCCGTAACAAGCACCGAACGGCCGCGCATGTCGAAGCCATTCTCTGATCGCAGTTTCGCTTCGATCTTTTCGAGGAGCGCCGGAATCCCCTGCACCGGCTTGTATTTATGGTTCTCCGGATCGCGCAGGAAAAGCTCGATCCCTTCCAGCGCTTCTCGCGGAGGACCGAAATGAACGACGCCCTGCCCGAGCGATATCGTGCCGGGATGATCGCGGATCAACTCCCCCACCAGGGGGATGATCGGCGACTGGACCGACTGCATGCGCACCGAATCACTCCACCCATCCGACAAAATCCACGACCTTCCCTGTCCAACCGCAATCAGCACGGCGCACGCATTCCATGACGCGCGTGCAATCAGCACTCTTCGTTAGACGGGAAACCACGCGGGTTGTTCCGGCAAAACGAGCGGGGTTAAGGCTTTAAGGAGAGAACCCGCCCATCCGATAGGGCGACAACAAGCGTATCGGCGCCCATCCACGCCAGGCCGGAGATATCCTGTTGCAGTTGTTGCCGCGCTTTCACGGTCCCATCCGCGTTCCATACCTGAAGCGTGCCGCCCCAGTATCCCACTGCGGTCAGGGCGCCGTTCGTCGCAATCCGCTTCACGATCCGGCCGGGCGGGATATTCTTCACGAGCGCGGCGGGCAGCGTCTGGACTGCGGCCTTTGGGCCCGCCATTTCCGCAACGGAAGCATCTTTCCGAGAGACCACTCCGCCCGTGGCGTTCAGCGTCGTCACCGAACCATCCCACGTCACCACGTTCAACGTGGAGGCTCCGGGCTGCGCGGTGAGGGAGAGAGCGCGGTCGGGCAATGCCGTCTGCCAGATAGGTTTCATTTCCGGCGCGTTATCCGGGTCCGTGGTGGCGGGGGTAAGAGTCGCGTTTTCCGGCAGAGTATAGGGCGTAAGAGGGTCCATCCCGGCCGCCGCCTCATAGGTCGAGCCGACCGCCTCCGACATTCCCATTGCATCGTAGGCAAGCAGCGTCACCGACTCCTGCCCCAAACCTACTGCATCCAGTTGCCAGGAAATCATGCCCCTGCCCTGTCCGGGGAAACTCTTTGGATCGGGAGCATAGGGCAGGAACTTCTGCTGGGCGATGTACTTGATCAGCGGATTGTCCTCCGGCGTCCCGAGCAGGATCACCGGGCCATCCACCGCGAAGCCGACCTTGCCGACCGTCACATCCTGCGGCGTTTTGATTCCCCCGAACTCGATTCCGACGAGCGTTGGCTTCGCCGCATCCGCGATTACGCGCGGCTTGTCGATTTCCGCCGCCGCAACGATCTTACAGCGAACGCCCCACGGGGTCAGAATCCCCGCCAGCCGTTCGGCCGCCGGCCCATCGTACGCGCCGCTTCCCTTGACGATCGTGACATCCTGATGCATTTTGAAGAACCGAAAAATGTTCTTGCGGTCGGCGCCGAACGCCACGGCGCGGTCCGTCGCTCCGAGGAGAGGCCCTGCCTCCACAACGGCTTTCAACGTAAACGTCCTGGTGCTCTCCGTGTTCGCCAGCAGGTCCCGGACCATGAGTTTCCACTGCCCGACGGGATCGTTCAGCGCGAGGGGAAGGGAAAGTTTAAGCACTCCCTGATCGGTTGCCCGGTAAAGCTCGTATCGGACGCCGCCAAGCGGGTCGGTGACGCGAATTTGCAATGGGGCCGAGCCGCTCAGCATCTCGCCTTTGTCGTCCTCTAATGTCGCGGCAACTTCCAGCCGGACCGGTTCCGTTGCGCGTGTATAATCGCGCACGAGGATGGGAGTTCCAGCCTTCACTCCGCCGATGGGGCGTGTGGTGCGCGCGAAAACACGCATTTCACCGGGTCCAAATCGGAAATTCCCGACGAGGTTTCCGCCCTGCGATTTAAACTCGGGAACCGCCCCGCCCAGCATCGCGTTGTAAACCTGTCGCCCATCCGCGGCAAGGCCGATTTTCGCGACGACCGCTTTGATCCGATTGTCTTTGGTCTCCTTTTCGTCTTTCGTACCGTTCAGGGCGAAAATGTACTCGATGTCGCCGTATGCCTGCCGTCCCGCCACCATGCCCGGCGCATCCGTTTCGAACGCGGGCTGGATGCCCGCCTTGTCCAGTTGGATCTTCAGGGCCTTTGCGAAAGGCGCGGCGCCTTGCAGTTGTTTTGCCATCGTTGTGTACGGCGCGGCTTCCTGGTACTTTTCGGCATCGAGCAGCGGTTTGACAATCGCGCCCTCCGGATAGTCCGGCGTCACGCCCAGGTCGAGCGCGCCCTTGATCGGAACCATGGTGTCCGAAGTGACCAGGACGAGTCCGCCATGCGCGGCAAAGTTTTCCAGACCGGCCACGACCTTCGGATCGAGCGACTTGATGGCTGTCAGAATGACCGCCCTGTGGTTTGCCGCAAGCGTGCCGTCGACGACATCCTCATCCACCACCGTCATAAACGGCTGCTGGATCAGCTTGCCCGCAAGGTAGGTAAAGCCCATTTTTCGGCCCTGTACGGTGTCGTGGACGTAGGCGACCTTGCGGTTTTTCACCTGCTGATCCATCACATCGGAGAGGGAATAGAGCATCGCGACGGGCTGCCGTGTCACCGGCATGGTCGTGAAGATGGTCCCCAGCCGCGCCATCGCCTTGTTGGTCTCGACGATACTTTCCGCGCCGGGGATCTTAGCAGGATCGTACGGATCCATGTCCGGCGGAGACATCATGCCCTGGAGGTTAGTGAGAAACGAAGCGTACTGCTCGAAGCGATATCGGTCCGGCGGCGTAGCGCCATACCATGTGGGCAGATACCAGTTGGGTTTGCTATAATCGCGAGCCCGCGCCATCTCCAGGAAATACGAGGGGTTGAAATAGCCGGGGCCGAAATCGTCATAGCCCCCATGCCCGCTCGTGACCGGAAGGCTGCGCGCGACATTGAAATAGTATCCGTCGGTGAAGGCGGACCATCCGTACTGACTTTGCGTGGCCGAAATATAGTCCGGCCGCACGTAGCTCACCCCAAGCTGCGCTTCCTGCCAGGCGGCATCCATGAAGCCCAGCTTCCACGTCGCCCACTGCTTCCAGAGCGCGACGTCTGCAGGGTTGTTGGGATCGATCTTATGATAGTTCGGCGCCGCAACATCGAACGCGCTCTGAAACGATCGAAACTGCGCAGGAACGGCGTGCGGGGTCATTTCGCCGGTTGCAGGGTCTTTCCCCCAGGTAAGGCCGGGCTCGTCGTAGTAGTGAACGCCGATGACATTGGATCGCGTCCGGTCCAGAAACGCCTGTCGGACGACTCGTGCGCGCCCGCCGCGCGTGACGTAAGGATCGGACCAGTCGCACTCGCCGCGGAGATCCATCTGATGGCCGCCGCTCATGGTGCAGACGGACATATAGTCCACTCCGGCCCGCAGGAAGTTGCTGTCGTCCTCGCCGTTCCCATAGAAAAGGTTGTATCCGAGACCGTCTTCTCCGACTTTAAGCTGGTCCGCGCCTTTTGCCCTGCCCCAGTCGATAATCCGGAAACTGCTCTTACGGATATGGCTGTAAAGGGTGATGTCGGTCTTCGCGGTCGCGCCGTTGGAAGCGACTTCCAGCGTGTATCTGCCTGGCCGAAGCAGCCAGCCATTCAAGTTGAGATGTGCGGTCGTCCTCGCTTCCGCGCCGGTAAGCCCTGCCGCAGGTGCGGGAAATGCGGCGGCAATGTGCGTGCCGTCCTCGCCCCGCACGTTCAGCGTCAGGCTGGAAGCAGCCAGGGCGGCCGAATCCGAACGCACCACGGCGATGTCGATCCGCTCGTTGGTCTGATAAGCGCTTCGTCCCAGCGGCAGCAAAAGTTGTACGGCGGGCGCGGCGCCCGCCGGATGACTCAGCATGAGGAATCCGGCGAAACCTATCGACGCCATGCGGCAATGCATTCCCCTCATCGTCATCTTAATCTCTCCAGAGAGCCGTCATGCACTCCGACGGGCATGGTATTCTGGACGTCCTGACGGAATAGCCACGTCCCTTCCCGGACGTAATGGGTGGCAAACGCCTTGCGCTGCCGGTCTGCGGACCGGTTGGCATAGGAGCCATGAATGATGGTTCCGCTGAAGAAAACGGCTCCGCACCTGGGCACCGTGAGGCGAACGATCTCTTCCGGCCTGACATCATCGATCTCGAACGAAAACATCTTTTCGGTCCATTCGCGTCCGTTTCGATCGCGCATCGGGTACTCGAAGTCCCACGAGGCATGCTCTGCGGCGTTCTCGTTCTTATGCGCCGTGCGCACTCCAGTGCGCTGGCTGCCTGGAACGACGCAGAGGCCGCCATTCTCCGGATCGGTGTCGGTGAGCGCGATCCAGCAGGCCATCAGGGTATTCGGCTCATTGGGTAGGTACAGGGTGTCTTGATGCAGAGCGATCCCCTGCCCTCCCCGCGGCGGTTTGTTCAAATACATGGTCTGAACGATGCGCGGGGGCCCGTCCAGCAGTTGCGCGACGATGCCGACGGCTGCGGGGTGATGGGCCAGATACCGATACTGAGGATCCGAGGCATGGCCCAGCAATCCGAAATCAGGCGCGACCAGCGTGTCGGCATGGCCTGTAAACGCATCCGCCTCCTCCGGCGAGATCAAGTCATGCACCACGAGATAACCATCGGCGCGATATTTGCCAATCTGCTCGTCGATCAGTCTGCCGGTAGTTGTAATCATGAGTGTTCTCCTGAACCATTCCGTCACGCAAGGGGGCTGCCGCTGAAATCCAGGGGGGGGAAAGTAGAAGTTTTTCCGCCCGAGGATGCGACGCAAATCGATATGAAACGCCGTCAATTTGCACAGATTGTAGAGCAATCTGCCTGCCCTGTCAAGAAAGGAGCGTTCTCGGTTGGCTACGGCAGGGACAGGCGGATGTAACGCGCCACCGGTTTGAGAAGAGAATAACTTCTTTGTGCATTTTCATGTCAAGTTAGTATCCGGCACGGTAAAGATGCCGGGCGGTGAAACCACCCTTGGGCGAGAAGAGCGGTTCACCATCGCGAAATCCGATTATCATGTTGTCGAGAAATTGCTTTATCGCTGATTAATTTGGCACATTGTCGGTGATCTTCTATTTTGCCCTTGTTTCGACGCATTTGTTCCTTGAAGTGGAGACATCACCTTGACACACGCCGGCCGTAATCATCAAAGGAAAGGACGATCACTGCTATCGATCGGTCTGTTCCAGGAGGCGGTAAGCGAATTCGAAGAGGCCATTCGCCTTGCTCCGGAGGAACCCTATTCCTATGTCTATCTGGCACATGCGCTGGCTGAGATTGGCGAAGAAGACGGCACTATTGCATCCTACCGAAATGCGCTGGAACGCAACGCCTTTATTTCCGCTGTATACCTTGCGCTTGGCAAAGCCCTTGTGGACCGAGGAGATGTGGACGAAGCGATATCCGTCTACCGGCAAGGTCTACGCATCGCGCCCCGGTTAGCCATGTTGCACTTTTGTCTGGCGTACGCTTTGAGCGACTCCGGGCAGACGACGGCCGCCATCGCAGCAAACCGAAGCGCGATCCGCCTGGATAAAGATATTGTCAATGCCTACTACAACCTTGGCCATGAACTGGAAAGTCAGGGAAACTATAAGAAGGCCATAGACATCTACCGCAAGGGCCTCAAAGTTGCGCCTGACGATCTTGATTTGCGCTTAAACCTGGGTATTGCCTACCGCAAGACAGGCAGGAATTGGAGCGCCATCGCGCAGTATCGTAGAGCTCTTCGTTCCCACCCGGAGGACGATGCGGCCTATTACAATCTTGGCATTGCATACGACGAGGCCGGAAGAAGCAATGAAGCAATGGCGGCCTTTCAGAAAGCGATAGAATACAACGCGGACAATGTGGATGCGCACACTAATCTGGCCAGTAAACTGTGTGACATCGGGCGAGTGGCGGAAGCCATCTCAGAATATAAGGTCGCGTTAAGCCTTTCACCGGAGGATGCAGATACCTATAACAATCTGGGCCTGGCATACACGGACATCGGACAGTTAGAAAATGCTCTGGACGCGTTCCAACACTCTTTACTCCTGGTTCCCGCAGATGCGGATACCCTCACGAGCATGGGTATCGTGCTGGATCTTATGGACCGGCAGCCGGAAGCGATCGCCACCTACGGAAAGGCCCTCGCGATCGATCCTGAATTCAGAAGAGCGTATCATAACCTTGGGGTTGCGTATTCCAGTCTGAATAATACCAAAGAGGCGATCTCCGCGTATACAGAAGCCATTCGCCTGAATCCAGGCATTGCCATCACGTACACCAATCTTTGTAATCAATTGGCACAGGACGGAAGGCTGGACGAAGCCATCGGTGCGGTGCGCAATGCACTCCGCATCGATAACGACGATGCCGATGCATGGCATACGTTAGGCTGCGGTCTTTACGATAAAGGGTTACTTGAGGAAGCACGGACCGCCTGGCAAAAGGCGTTGAGCCTCGACGATCCTGAAACAAACGAGTTGGCGCGGGCAGATCTGGCGACGCTGGAAGACAAATCAGATTAACGGCAAGAGCATTTATTATGGGGCACACGCTTCGTTGTCATTCTTGAATTGCGTGCCCGCGCAGGCGGTCACACGGCCGCAGGCCACACAGCCGCGCAATTTATTGCGGCGGACATGGCGCAATTCATTGCGGCGGAAATGGCGACAACCGATGCCGTTGGGAATGGCGACAACCGATGCCGCTGGGAATGGCGACAACCGATGCCGCTGGGAATGGCGCAATTCATTGCGGCGGGAATGGCGCAATTCATTGCGGCGGGAATGGCGACAACCGATGCCGCTGGGCACCGCGCAATTCATTGCGGCGGGAATGGCACAATCCATAACGACCGGCGCGGCAATAACCCATGACGCTGGGAATGGCGCAATTCGTTGCGGCGGAAATGGCGCAATTCGTTGCGGCGGAAACGATGTTGCGGCGGACACGGCGACAACCTATGATGTTGGAGCTGGCCCTATGTGGAGCAATGCTTCACTGTGGAGCATGTGGAACATTCTCAAGCAGGAGAGTAAGATACAAACGGAGTAATGTCTCCGGACTGTTGGGCGGATTGATTACAAATTCCGTGCGCGTGTCGCCGGCCGCAGACCGGTTCGAGATTTGGATACACCTTCCTTTGAAAAGCGGGCGTGAAAGCGACTGAAAAGCAGGCGTGAAAGCGACGCACGAAAGGTTGAACATCGATGCTGACAACACTGTGCGGGCGAGCGTTGCCCATGGGGATATTCCTCGCTTTTTCCAGCGCCGCACTCGCCCAGGCGCCGGCCGGGATCGGAGGCGGTTCCGCGGCCCAGAAAAGTGTTGGGGTCGTTTCTCACATCAAGGTGCTTTCCGATAAAGTCGAAGACGTATCGAGCCTCGATGCGTGGAAGAAGACTTTCATTAAAGACGGCATGACGGACGAGCAAAAAGCGAGGGCCATCTGGAACTCGGTCGTTCGGTTCCAGTTCCAGGACCAGCCCCCCGTGGAGTATCTGCAGGTCGAGAACCTTGTGCTGGATCCGATCAAGGAAGCGAACGTCTACGGCTACTCATTTTGCAGCGTCGCCTCGGCGAGCGTCCAGGCGCTTGCCCGTTACTCGGGCCTCCAGGCACGCGGCTGGACGATCAACGGTCATGTCGTGCCGGAAGTCTTTTACGATGGAAAGTGGCATCTCCTCGACGCCTCGCTGATCACCTATTTCCCCGGACCAGACGGAAAGCTCCTCGGCGTCGAGGAGATCGTAACGGGGATCAAAACGTGGTATGCGGAGCATCCGGAATACCGCGACAACGAAGCCAAGCTCGCCGAGTTTATGCGCAACGGCGGATGGCGCAATGGACCCGCCGTGCTTGCGCACTGTCCCTTTTACGATGAAAACGGCTGGCTTCCGGCCGCGACGCACGGATGGTACAGCACCATGCAGGAGTACAGCGGCAAAACGCTGTTCCCCTATGAGGCCGGATATTCGCAAGGCTATCAGGTCAATATCGCGCTACGGCAGGGCGAACGCCTCACTCGAAACTGGTCCAACCATGGACTGCACGTCAATATGATGGGGCCGGGGGCCACGCCGGGCGCGCTTACGGAAACGCCCGGTCAGGGACAGTTGCGCTACTCGCCAAAGTTCGGTGATCTGGCAAACGGCCGAATTGGAAACGGCGCCCGCGCGTACGACATGCCGTTAGGGAGCGGTGCGTTCCGAAACGGCGCGCTGACGGCGGACAACCTGGCCGCATCGGGCGAAGATAAAAAGACTCCGGCGGCCCATGTGAAAGACACTTCGAAACCGGGCACGCTGATCTTCGAAATGCCCAGCAGCTACGTCTATCTCGGCGGCGACCTGGACTTCAAGTCGGTGGTGGGGGCCGGCGGCAAAATATCGGTCTTCTTTTCCGAGAACAACGGGCTCGACTGGAAGCCGATAGGCGAAGTCACCACGACCGGTCCGCAGCATATCGACCTCAAACCGCTGGTCTACCGCAAATACGATTACCGCCTGAAATTCGTGATGGAGGGCAAGAACACCGGGCTCGACAGCCTCCATATCGTCCACCCGATCCAGCACTCGCAACGACCGCTTCCCGCCCTCGTGGCGGGCGCAAACACCATCACCTTCGGGTCCGATGCGGAGGGAACCATCACGGTGGAAGGCTCTACCGAACCCGGCAACAAAGGCAAACAGATCCTCTATACCGACTACCATCCCGAGCTAACGAACATCTCTTCGGAACGCCTGATGCTCTCCGGTTGGACCGGGGTGGCGACGTTTCCGATCGAAGCGCCGGGGAACATTGATCGAATCCGCATCGGCGCTTTCTATCGTGCACGGGACAAGCAGGACATCTGGGAGATCCAGGTCTCCTTCGACGGTGGCAAGACGTTCAAGACGGTCAAAAAACTGGAGGGCCCCACCCCCTCCATGGGAAGCTACACGGTCGTGTCCGATGTGCCGCCAGGCACGCGGGCGGCGATGGTCCGGTTTTCCGGCGTGGAGCGAAACACGACGATGCTGTACAACGTCCGTATCGACGCGGACTACAAGGAGCCGCACGGCGGATTTGCGCCCGTGAAGATCACTTATAATTGGGAAGAAGCGGGGAAATCAAAGCAGTCGGTCCACATCGTTCGCAAACCAGAAGAGAGCTATTCAATCGCGTGCACTTCGAAACCGACCATGAAGTCGATTGTGCTGGAGTTAGCGCCGTAATGCGAGGGGCTATTTAAGGCCCGCCTGGGTTTGCTAAGCGTGTTATCTGGGCGGCCGCAGCTGCGATCAAACGTCGTCTTGTCATCATGGCGCTCTCCTGCTTCCACTCCTTAACCTGAGTTATAACGTTTTGTCTGCCTGCGGAACATTTATTTCAGCTCGATTGCTAAATGTAGTGAACTTTTTATGGTTCGGAGCCAAATTTCGCCTGTTTTCGGGTTATAATAGAGGTGTACATGAAATAGATGCCCAGGTCGGCATCTATTGATCGCACTGTCGCGAGATGGCATAGCGACAAACCAGAAACGTCGCCCCACGCTCTCTGGAATGATCGGCCACGGTCGGCGTTGTCGCCCATTTGCCGTGGTCCCTCCCGACGTCTACTGTTATTGTTCCGGCTTGTGTCGTTCCCCTCCTGCCCGGAATGCCGTTTATAAAGAAAGATTGAGATTTACGATGCACTTGATGGCACGGCCCCAGGTTGGGTCCGCATACAATTATTGGGTTTCCACGTCTGTAAGTCGCTCCCGACTGGAAGTAGCGGAGCACAGGCTTCTCCTCGACGCATGCCTTGCCGGCAACGCCCGTGCATGGAATCGTTTGATCCAGATCTACCACACGCCCGTGTTGAAGTTCGCTTACTCGCTTTGTGGGAATCATGCGGATGCCGAGGATATCTCGGTGCAGGTGTTCGGGCATCTGTTTCGCAATCTCCATACTTTCCGCAACGACGCCGCGTTCTCGACCTGGCTCTTCAAGATCGTACGCAACACCTTTCAGGACGTGTGCGTGCGGCCGGCGCACCGGTCGCACTACAGCCTGGACGCTCCCAACCCCAATGGCGACGGAAGCGTGGGGCACGATATCGAGGACCCGCTCCCGACTCCAGAATCCGCGTGTCTCGCTCAAGAGAGCGCTCGCCTCCTCGTAAAGGCGATCCATCACCTGCCGCAGTATCAGCGCGAAGTGGTGCAGATGTACCATTTCGAAGGCAAGTCCTATGAGGAAATCGCGACAGTCACGGGACTGTCCGTGGGCACCGTCAAGTCCCGCTTAAATCGGGCCCGAACGATGTTACGGGATCGCCTGGCGCTCACTCTGTAGAAAATCGGCTCCGGCACGCTCGACTTGCCTAACGCCGCTGCGGAAGTTTCAGGCCTACCTGTCAAACCCATCCGGGGCCGGCGATCTCTCTGAGA
>JBBRKX010000042.1:0-12352 GCA_038231675.1 Chthonomonadales bacterium
CAACACGACGGTGGGCGCGGGAATGATCGTCTAGCTTCGGGGCCGTGGGTTTAAGAGGGAAGTTTACGATCTCATGGCATCTTGCCATGAGATGTTTATTGGGGCTCACTCACTCTGGAATCTATGAGTGGGAGCGCTTCCTTTTCCGCATCCAATTCCGCGATCCACTCCAGCACAAATCGGAATACCTTCTCGTAATCGGCCTCGACGGTTCCCTCATACGTTCGGAACGGGTTCTTAAGCCGGCCGACGACCTCGACGGATATGTTGTGAACCAGTTCGTTCGATCTGCCCGCCTCACGTTCGGCACTCTCACATGTGATGACGATCTTGCGATCGCTGTTGGAGATGACGGTGCACACCGGTCGAATCCGATCTGACTCGTCAATCGACGCTGCTTTGATTTCGCCTGCGGCTTGAAGGGTATTCGCGAAATGTAGTATGGGATCCAGCGCATTCCTGCGTCGCCGCCATGCCGCGATTTTATCCTGCGTTTTTTGTTGGCGCAGAGCGCGCAAGGTATCGATCGCACTGGCGCCCTTCTCATCAATGGACCAACTCCGATGCATTATGTACATACCATGCCTTCCGGTACTGTCGGTGAGTGGCAGAATGAGGTTCCACTGATAGATGAAATTGGTCCATCCATGGACCTCCGCGCCTGGTCACAGTTCCCGCGCAACCCATTCCCTAGGACAGCTAAAGAGACAACCAATTCAGGAGAAAATAGAGGCTCGGCGTCTGGACCGAGCCAATGTAGGACATCGCCACCTGAAAGCTTTGTCTTACGGCGTGATAACGAAATTGGTGCTTACACTCCCATATCGGTTAGAGGCGGAAAGACAGATGGTATTGGTGCTGCCGGACGCGTTCGTTGTGACCGGGAACGTGGCAGTTTGCGAACCGGCCGGGACCACCACCGATGTTGGGAGACTGCTGAACGCACCAGGCTGAGCCGTCCAGAGCTGTACGGTGGTGTTGACCCCGACAACGCTGCTCATTTGAACGCTTAGGCTGAGCGTCTCACCGCCGACGACCTGCCCAGGATTGGCTGATAAGTCGACAGGAGCGTAAATCGGCGAGGTGCGAATGCGATGTCCATCGCCACCGATTGCAATACCTCTTCGCGCCGCATGACGGGACGTGTCGAGGATGTAGTTCGGCCGAAGATCGGCGCCCGCAACGGCGGAAAGACTCTGGCCACATGTCGTAAAGAGAAACAGCAATCCTGTCATGAGATGCATTCGTCGTACTGATGGCGTTCTTCGCATGTTTGTCTCCTGCATTTGTACTGAAGCTGCGGCAATAGATATCTTGGGATCCGGTCGGGAATTGGATCAGCATTGACGCCATTGTACTGTGCTACCGTTCCAGTACCGTTCAATGCCGTGCGCATCGTTCAATGTGCTGGGAAATCATTAAACGGAGGGGGTGAGGAAAAAAAGAATCGGGAAAACAAAAAGAAGCCGTCGCCAGGACGCATCTCTGTCAGGCATACGTGCGGACGCTGGGTGGAAACAGTCGCAGGGGGTGTCGGTCAGGGAGAGAGGAAAGTGCTTAATGTGCGCTTAAGGAGACAGCCTTCGGACCGAGGGCGTACTCTATGGCCTGCTCCAGGGTGAGGGTAGAGCCCTCCGACCAGATGGAGGAGTACGTTGACGACGTCAATCCAGCACGCAGGGTGGAAACCAGCGCCTCGATCTGTAATCGGTCGGATGGCGGAAGCGGCGTTCCCATCGCTTCCCTGCCGGCCGCAACCGCGCCCATCAGCCGGGCGGCGCGCTCAAAATCACCGCGGTCCTTGGCGATCAAAGCGAGGCTGGCCAGGGAAACGGTGATGTCGCTTCGATCCCCATGATCGCGGCGGAGGGCAAGGCTGTCTTCGAAGTAACGCTGACTTTCGGCGTCACCCATGGTATAGGCCAATTCACCAAGGTTGTGCAGCGTCACCGCCATGGACCGCGGGTCATCCAGAATTCGGTAAAATTCGACCGCCTCGTGCAATAAAGACCTTGCCTGTTCGATTTCCCCTAACTCGAAACAGATGCTTCCAAGATTACTGAGTGTGGTGGCGAGCGGCCCATGAAGATCCAATTGCCGATAGATCATTACGCTTTGTTCGTAGGCCTGACGCGCCGTAGCGTAATCTCCGATGTGCCGCGCCACAATTCCGACATTGTTCAGGACTGCGGCGATGCCGCAGCGATCTTGCAAGAGCTTGAACAGAGTCAGACTCTCCTCATGCAGCTTACGCGCCGTGGAATAGTCACCCGCCGCACAGGCAAGCACTCCCGAACGCATCAGGGATTTTGCATGGTATGCAACTTCGATATTCGGGGCATGCGCGATTGCGTTAGCCAGGAAGTGCCGGCCTTCCGGGAGATACCCTCGGCGATACCAGAATAACCAGATCTCAGACGCGGTGCGAATCGCTATGTCCGGAGCACAACCGTTGGACCAGCGTAGCGCCGCTCGGATGTTATCGTACTCCTGTTCCAGACGGTCAAGCCATTCGGCCTGTTGACCTCCCAACATACCGCGCGCGAAATCAGCGGCGATACTGGCGCAATAATCGGCATGCCGGCGCTGAGCTTCGGGGAGAGCTTCCTCGGAGAACTGTTCGAACGCAAACTCTCTCAATGTTTCCAGCATCGCGTAGCGCATCTCTTCGCCCACTTCCTCGGCGCGAATGAGCGATCGCGCTTGAAGCTCGGCCAGATGCTGGAACGCGCGTCTATCGCCGCAGACAGCCTCGGCGGCCTCCAGAGTCCAGCCGCCTCGGAACACCGATAGCCGCGTGAAAAACTGGCGAAGAACGGGAGGCAACAGCTGGTAACTCCAGTCCACTGCAACGCGAAGCGTTCGGTGCCGGGCAGGATAATCGCGATGGCGACTCTCCAGTATCTCGAAGCGCTGATCCAATTTGCCCAGGATTTGGGCGGGGGTATGTGCTTGAGACCAGGCTGCGGCGAGTTCGATCGCGAGTGGGATGCCTTCCAGACGCGTGCATATTCCCGCTATCGCGGAGCTATTGCGTGGCGTGATTTGAAAGTCAGGCCGGGCAAGCTGCGCACGATCGACGAAAATCTGGACGCTGGCAAACTCGAGCAGCCGTTCCGGCGTTCCCGGATTTGCCGGAGTCGCCAGGGGATGAACGGGGATCTCCTTTTCGCCCTGGAGACCAAGACGTTGCCGGGAGGTGACGAGACAGGTAAGCGAGGGGATCTGCGATCGAAGCAGGTGGACGACGTCCGCGCCTTCTTCAAGCAAATGTTCGAAGTTGTCCAGAATAAGCAGACAAGGTCGCCCGGAGAGCCGGGACGAGATCTGCGCGAGCACATTGACGTTGGGACGCGCTTCGATCGAGAGCGCGGCGGCCACAGCCTCTAAAATTTGAGACGGATCGGTAAGATCGCCCAGCGCCACAAACCAGACAGCGCCTTCCAGCCACTCGGCCGCACGGCGCGCAAGCTCAATGGCAACACGCGTTTTCCCTGAACCCCCGAGCCCTGTCAGGGTGACAAGACGTGAGCCCTCATCTTGAAACGCCTCGACCAGATGGGCGATCTCCTCTTCCCGGCCAAAGAACCGAGTAAACTGAAGGGGTATGCGCGTGATCGGAAGAGGGGGCGGCGATATGGGCAGGGGATTGCCGAATTCCGATGGCCCTCGGAAAACGGGCGGCGTTCCAATGTTGGGATCAGGAGGCAACGGGGGGGGAACCCCCCGGTTATCGAGGTCACGGTTCTGATGGCCGACTTCGACCCGTTCGACCCGTTCGACCCGTTCGAGCAGTGCGGAGGTCGCGGCGGACGGCCTGTCGCCGTACTCTTTGTGGAGCACATGCTCGAGTGTCTGATACTGCCGATGCGCATCTCCCGCTCTGCCCGCCGCTACATAGAGTCGCATCAGGTTGTAATGCATGTCCTCCCGGGAAGGATCCACGGCGATGGCGCGGCGCGCATAATCGATGGCCCGATTTGCGTCCCCAGCCTGTTCCAGGGCGACCACAAGGTCCCCGACCGCCGTGAGGTAAATTTCCGAGAGCCTCAGACGCTCCGCGATGACCCAATCCGCATAAAAGGCGGGCAGGATATCTCCTGTATAGAGTTCCACGGCCGTGGTGAGCTGCCGCAAACGCTCCGCAGGATCGGCGATTCGCCCCGCCGCCTGTACCGCCGCCTCGAATTCCGAAACGTCGGTTGTCACCGTCTCCCGGTTCAGCCGGACGTTCGTTCTGTCCGCGATAACGACCGCCCCCGACTGTACGCCCGGCGGCTCCAACTGATTGCGCAGGGAGTTCAGCGCAACCCGGAGATTGGTGCGCGCGGCCTCCGGCTCGCTCTCCGGCCAGAGTAATTCACACAATACTTCTCGGGGATGGTCCCGCTTCAAATAGAAGGCCAGATAGGCGAGCAGCATCCCGGTCTTCGCGGTATGGAAGCGGTTTATGGTGCGGGCGGTCTGGCGGACGGAAAGTCCGCCGAACATCGCTATGCGCCAGGGCTCGTGTAGCATGGCTTTACCTACCGAAATAGGACCTCTTTCACTGGTGCGTTAATGTAAGTTCCACAGATACTGAGATGGTTCGGAAACCACGACTTCATCCATCGACTTATCGGGCGACCAATTTGTCCCGGCCGCCACGGCTTCCGTGCGCATCCATTTTGCGTGGCTGTCGCAGAATATGATGTTGCCGCCTCCCATATGGCGGGCAAGAAACATTCCGGTATTCGACCTTGCCGGACTATCCGGGTACCAGAGCCCGAAGTTTGTGCCCCAACCACCGTAAGAACATGTGTCCAGCGTGGTGAAGCCTGCAGGACTATACGTTATAGAGGTCCCGATATTAGCATTGATCCCCGAATCCTGTCCATTTTCCGTGAGCATAATCGTCGTGGCAGGCTGTGGAATAGCGGAAAGCATGGTGGGAGGGCCAAAAAGGTTCGGGGGAATCTGGAAGTCCGAGCAATCGCTCATGGGCTTGTTCATATAATCGACATTTAGCCCATACTGCACAAAGATGGGCCAATCCGCCGGCACATTTTGCACATTGGCGGCAACGCGGGCTCCGCCCGACGGGCAGAACATGATGTTGACGTTCCGGATGTAAGGCTGCACGCGTGTCGTCCACACATGCCATACTTCGTTACCTGGATTCAACGAGTCGTTGCAAACCGCAAGCGGCATGGTTTCGTCGAAGTCCTGCAGATAGAGATCGAACGCGCAAACCAATTGTTTGGAATTGGACAGGCAACTCGTCTGACGTGCTTTTTCCCTTACTTTCCCGAACGTCGGAAACGTAAGCGCAGCCAGGAGCGCAATGACGGCGATAACAACGAGCAATTCGATTAGGGTAAAGCCTTTAGTGGCTTTTATGAACGATAAGCGACCAGGCACACATTTTCTCCTGTATGAGAAAAACAGGAAGGTCCGTGGCAGCATCGCCAATGGGCTGACGCCTTCCGGCTTACATTTGCACGCACACTGTAACGCGAACGCTGAGAACCTTTAGAACCAATTCTTTCTGTAGAATGAGTATAACACAGCCTGATGCGCCTTCGCCAGAAAAGCGAGCGAGAATAACGCTGTTTTGGTGCTTTAGCGTCCATCCTCTTCACGGAAGCAGCGATCACCGCTTCTAAGCGGAAGCGGTGATAGCCAGACTACAGGAAAAGATCTATTCTGCGGATGCTATCAGTTCTCTTCACCCGCATACTTTTCGCGCAGGGAGGCGACGACCGCCGGGTCCGCAAGAGTGGTCGTGTCTCCCAGTACACGGCCCTCCGCGACATCACGCAGTAGGCGGCGCATAATCTTCCCGCTACGTGTTTTAGGAAGGTCGGCGGTAAGAATGACATCGTCGGGCCTGCAGATGGCGCCAAGCCTCCTGGCCACGAACTCCTTGAGATCCGCGCTGAGTTTTTCCATCGCGGCCCGATCTCCGGCTTCAGGAGCATGCTCTTCACGGATGATGACAAAGGCTACCGGAGTCTGGCCCTTGACGTCATGCGTTTTGCCGATTACGGCGGACTCCGCCACGGCGGGATGCTCCACCAGCACGCTCTCCATCTCCATGGTGCTGATGTTATGGCCGGCGACCAGCATGATATCGTCGACGCGACCAAGGAGCCAGTAATCCCCCTCCGTATCGCGCATGGCGCCATCTCCAGGGAAATAGGCGCCTGGAAATTTACTCCAATAAACCTGTTTGAACCGCGCGTCATCTCCCCAGAGGGTGCGAAGCATGGAAGGCCATGGCTTACGAATGATCAGAATCCCTTTCTGTCCATCGGGAACCGGGTTGCCTTTATCATCGACGATATCGGCGAAGATGCCGGGAAACGGTTTCGTTGCGGAAGCGGGTTTCGTCGTGGTAAGGCCCGGCAGTGGAGTGATCATAATCCCGCCCGTCTCCGTCTGCCACCAGGTATCCACGATGGGGCAGCGTCCGCCGCCGATGAGCGTATGGTACCAGAGCCATGCTTCGGGGTTGATGGGCTCGCCGACCGAACCCAGCAGGCGCAGGCTGGAAAGATCGTGTCGCTTTGGGTGATCGTCTCCCCATTTCATACAAGCTCGCACCAGGGTGGGGGCGGTATAAAGGATGGTGATCTTATGCCGCTCGACCATATCCCAGACGCGACCGCGATCCACGTTCGATACCGCAGTCTGCGGCTTCTCGTCTGCGGAAGTGCTTCCCGTGGGGGTTCGTCCCCAATCCGGTGAGCCTTCGTACATAAACACGGTCGCGCCGTTTGCGAGCGGACCGTATACGACATAGGAATGGCCGGTTACCCATCCGACATCGGCGGTGCACCAGTAGAGATCGGTCTCTTTGATATCGAAAATCAGCTTCGTCGTGGTGTAAACGCCGGTCAGGTATCCACCCGTGGTGTGAAGGATGCCCTTCGGTTTCCCCGTGCTGCCGGAGGTATACAAAATATAGAGCGGGTCCTCCGCATCCATAGGCTCCGCGAGACATTCCGCTGAAGCCGGCTCCATCAGGTCATGCCACCAGAGGTCGCGCCCGGCCTCCATTTCAATAGGAGCATGCTCACCGACATGCCGCAGCACGACGACGGAAGTAACGGAAGGACACTCTTTTACCGCCTCATCCGTGGTGTGCTTAAGCGGCACGATTCCGCCACGTCGCCAATAGCCGTCTGCGGTGATCACGAGCTTCGAGCCACAATCGATCGTTCGTTCGCGCAGCGACTCTGCGGAGAAGCCTCCGAACACCACCGAATGCACGGCCCCGATCCGCGTACAGGCGAGCATCGCGACCGCGGCTTCCGGGACCATGGGCATATAAAGAGTGACCCGATCGCCTTTGACGATACCCAGGCTTCGAAGCACGTTCGCGAACTTATTGACCTGTTCGGAAAGCTCACGGTAGGTGAGCGTTCGCTGGTTCCCCGGCTCTCCTTCCCAGACGATGGCGCGCTGATCCGCTTTTCCGGCCCGCACATGTCGATCGATACAATTGGAGGAAACGTTTAATTTGCCGCCGATAAACCACTGCGCATGCGGCGGATCCCATTCGAGAACGGTATGCCATGGCTGGAACCATTCGAGCTCGCGAGCCCATCCGGCCCAGAAGCTCTCGAAGTCTTCCGCCGCCCGAGAGTAGATCTCAGGATCGCGGGCATTCGCTTCGCGCGCAAAATCGGGAGGCGGTGGGAATGTCCCGTCTTGTTGCCATTCATTGCCTCTCTGCGATGACTCAGTCGTCATAAATGCCGTGTCTCCTTCCGACTTTCGAAGTGCGTTCGTTATGCGGATCCTTCGCCGTTCGAGCGCCGGAATCCTGCCTGTTCCAGCGCGGGCAGACCAGACGGGCATCCCAATAATCTCGGAGGAATGCCCTGAGACCGCTTCTTCAATAAGGAACCGCCGGCTGTGAAATTGGAAAGAAACTGGCCTTAATCGCCGAAGATATAGTTGGTATGGTGGGCGTTTCCGTTAAACACTGGTATAATGACTGTCAGTTGAAGCCCTCGACGGTGATGACAAAAATTGATGCAACCCTCTTTACCACCTTCACTCTTGCCTCCTGTCGCCGATGACGGAGCGGCATGAGGTTGCCCACTGTTGATAGAAACAAAGTAAATGAGCCAGGGATATATGTCCCTGATCCCCTCTTCCTGTCTTTACCCTCGATGGTGAATCATACAGAAGGGAAATATAAAGAAAGGAAGTGACGTGGTTGAAGTGTACACCATTTCACGCTGCGGCCCTGGTCGCGGTAATTTCCCTCTCGGCGCTCTCGCAATTGCGTGTTTTTGCCGATTCGCCGTCCTTCAGGCCGGGATATCCCGCCGCGCAGGCCTCCCCTAGCTTTTCGACCGCACCGGTCTCGGATCTTCCAAAATCCGGGAACTCCACCAATACGGCGGCGACTTCCGATCGCCATCTGACGCGCGGACAGTATCTCGCGCGAACCGCCCTTTCTTTTCGAGGCCGTCCCTATCGGTGGGGTGGCACGTCATCACGCACAGGCTTCGACTGTTCGGGTCTCGTGCAGGCCGTCTGCGCGAAATGGGGGATTTTGCTGCCTCGCGTGGCACATGGTCAGTATCGGATGGGGCAATCGGTGAAGAAGTCGGATCTCCAACCGGGCGATCTGGTCTTCTTCAAAGACACCTATAAGCGCGGCCTCTCGCATGTCGGTATTTTCATTGGAGAGGGCCGCTTCGTGCATGCCGCGAGCGCTCATCTGGGTGTCATGGTCAGCCGTCTGGACAGCGGCTATCACCTGCATCACTGGGCAGGCGCCCGTCGCCTGGACCTGTCCAAACTTCCGCCCGTTCCCGGTGAAGCGCAGTCTGTCGGTCGCGTTGTGCTGGAAGAGGACATTCCGGGCGAAGCAGCGGTGAAGGCGTGGCCAACGGTTCCCGTGCCATAGCGGCAACGTGATATGCATGGCGGAGTTGACGGATCCGGATCGTCGCACGTACAATAGGGAAGGAGCCATAAAGTTCCTTCCCTATTACTTTGTGACGCCATCCCCGGCGAGAAGGATCCACCGTGAAACGAAAAGACGGTCGTGCACGTGGTTGGCGTGCGTGCTTCCGTGCGGTGAGCGTGTTGGCGCTCGTAAGCGGTTGGGGCATAAGCGCCGGCGGATCGGCTCCCGCACATTCACCGAAACTAACCGTGGAGAATCAAGACGGCGTCGCGATGTCGCAGCCTGTCACCGCGCGGTTTAACGCGGGCGACATCGATCGTCTTCGCCGGTCGCAATGCGCGCATGTCTTCGTTTTAAAGAACGACGAAACGGTTCCGCTTACGATCGATCATTTACAGCCGACGTGTGGATGCACCACGGCTCTTTTAGAACATGCGGGTTCCGAGGCAACGCTGGAGCCGGGCAAGGAGATCTCCGTTCGCGTTACGGTAGACACATCTCACCTCCAGCCTGGCGAGATCCGTAAAAGCGTGTATGTCTTTCTGCGAGGGACAAGCACACCTGCCGCTACTCTGGAAATGGTCGCCAATATCCTGCCTGAAGTGACGTTTCACCCTTCCCTCCTTGCGTTCGGCCGTCTGCCTTTCAACGGCAAGCGTTCGCTGCCGCTGACGGCGACCGTCGCTGCCGGGCTCCTGGAGCCATCCATCGCGGCCACTCTGACTTCCAGCGACCCGAACATCACCATCGCGCCGACCGGAATCCCGGTAAAGTCGGGTGGAAAGACGGAGACCGTAACCCTGGCTTACAACGTAACGCTGAGCGGCAATGGAAACCTGGGCATGCGCAGGGGGAACCTACTGTTCGCACCGAAGCCCTCGGCTTTGGTTCCGAGCGATGCGAGCAGCGCCGCCCACCACTCCCTGACACGCTCCTGGGCCAGCCTATCGGTAACGGGCGACATCGCCGGCAATCTTTCCATGAACCCGCCGGCCGCCGTCTTCGGGCGGGTGAGGCCGGGCGCCAACACGCGGCAGGTCGTGGTCGTGGAGAGCACCGTATCCCGGGCGCTCGAAGGAATGATCGTTTCTTCGCCTTATTCCTGGTTGTCCGTGCGGCTGATTCCTGGCGATGGGGCCACGGATAAACGCGTGGTGGAAATATCCCTTCGGAAGTCCGCTCCTGCCGGAGAGATCAACACGCATATCACCGTTTCCGCCACCGACGGGGAAAATCTCATCCTTCCGGTTCTCGCATACATAGATCCACGCTGAGCGCGCCGTCTTTTCATTGGCATCCACATCGCAACCACCTTGCTGTTACTTGCCGCCACGCGCCCATTGCAAGGGAAGCACATCGCTTCGGCTAGCTCGCTTGTTAAGTAGGGTGAAGGCAAGCATAGAGACAAGATCAGGAGAAGCTTTTGGATACCCACAAGTTTGGTGTTAAAGTTCTTCTGCTGACGGCAATGTTCATGGCCATTTCCTGGAAGGGGCTTTCGCAAGCGCAATTCAATGCGAAAGGCGGAGCGGTGCGATCCGTGACGCATCCCCTCGCGCCCGCATCCGAGAAAACGCCTCCCGTCGAGCCTGGAACGGTGCTTCCCATTCCTCCGGCACTGGTGCTGAGGAGTGACGTTTGGTCGTTGTACGCCAATGCGGCAAATCAGGTTTGCTGCCTTTCTAAACAGGATAACGCATTATGGCTTGGGACACGCTTTGGAGTGAAGCGCATCGATCGCGGCATGAAGAGCGTCACCCATTATACGGTGCTGGACGGCCTTCCTTCTGAAAAAGTCGGTGCTATCGCCGCCGACGCACAATGCGCCTGGTGTGCGACATCCACCACCAGAGACAAAAAGCCGATCGTTACACTTTCTCGTCTGGATCGGAAGTCTAATAAATGGACGCCGATCCGTTCGGCATTTCCCTATCAACCGGTGAAACCCGAGAATGAAGGAAACTACATCCCCTTCGTGATAGGCGGTCCTTCCGCCGGCGCCTTCATTGCGCTTACTCCCGAGCGCGTGTGCTTTGCAGTCAGTCCTACTCCCTCCGATGCGCACGCCGCGATTCAGATCTTCGATAAGCGTTTGAAAGAGTGGCAGGAGATTCCCATCGATCCCGCGCTGCGCGGAAGTCGGAACTACCTCAACATTTACGGCCTCTATGCCGAACACTTTGCCTTCTGGCTTGCCACCAATACGGGCGTGCTCCGGTATAACACGCTGGATCGCTCCTGGAAGCGTTTCCTTCCCGGGCGCGTCGTCCATGCCGTGATCCCAGGGCGGGAGGGCAGCTTCTGGGCGATCGGATACGATCCAACGAAGCCCCCCGTCGGTGCAGCCCCGAATCTTCCTGTTGGGGCAGGGCAGATGGGGACGTCAGGGCATTGGATTCTCAGTCACATCGTCGCCAGAACCGGTGTTAGCAAGGAATTCCCTCTGCCTGCGCAGGATGCGAACGGCAGCCAGGAGGCAGGGTTCGTTCCTTCCGGCGTTACGACGATGGGCGGGATCATTTGGGTTTCCGGCGCTATGAATCCGATGGGGACTGTTGAGAGCATCGGCGCAGTTCAGCCTGCGTTTTACTCCCTCGACACCAGCACGGAACAGTGGCGCTTTACTAATAATGGCAACCCGCCCGACCTTGCTGCGGTTCCGATTGCCGCGCTCGAATGCCCGGCGTTCCCCGGAGGCGGAATGCTGGGACTCCTTTTCCCTGCCCGTTTTCCCGATTGGTTTTGCCGGTTGGATACCCTGCCCGCATCCGTTGCAAACGATCCTGTCTTAGGGCCCCCGCATTGGAGCACCTCTGGAGAGAATTGGACAGCGGATAACAAGACTCTGATCCGGACCGATCACAAGACAGGGGCTGTAGAACGATATACGCTTCCAGATTTCCTTGTGCCCGCGCAATTGCCTGTTCATCAGCTGGCGTTCGTTGGAAATCGCCTGTTTACGTTCATGGAAGATGGAATGAAAGTCTTCGCTTCAGGCAAAGGGGAGTGGAATTCCATCAAGACTCCATTCTTCAACTACAATGCCATGAGTATTGGATTGCTTGCGCAAGGCGACGGTCTCTGGATCGGAAGCGATTCCCTGGTCATGCGCTACGATCCCACCCTGGAAACCTATGCCATAGGAGTAGCGAACACTTCAACCAGCATGAAGTTCCTTGGCGCGGACGCGGAGGGTGCATGGACCGGCGATCAAAATCAGACTGGCCACGTGATATATGAACCGCTGCATGGCGGTTCGAAGCAGGTTTTCGACCTCACTGCCCCGTCACCGTTCGTCGCGGGGCCGATGACGGAAGTGCATGCGCTTAAGGTCATCGGTGGCATCATCTGGTGCCGGATCGTCGGTATTCCCCCGGACCCCGTTGGCGGCAAGGGGCCAGGGGCGTGCATTGCGGGGTATGACACGAAGAGCAAGACATG
>JBBRKX010000043.1:0-12097 GCA_038231675.1 Chthonomonadales bacterium
GATGTGGTGCATGAGTTGATCGACCGATATGCGGGAAGCAAGATCGGTGTTTCTCTTCCCTCGCTCCGCGCCGACAAGGATTGTGTGGAACTGGTTCAGGAGATCAATAAGGTCCGTAAAACCGGACTGACGTTTGCGCCGGAAGCGGGCTCCCAGCGTATGCGAGACGTCACAAACAAAGGCGTGACGGAAGCAAACCTCTTTGCCGCCTGCGAAGCGGCGTTTCAGAACGGCTGGCAGCGGATCAAGCTTTATTTCATGATCTCGCTTCCCACGGAAACGGACGAAGATGTGCTTGCGATCGGCCAGCTTGCCACGAAATGCGCGCAGATCGCTCGAAGGTGCGGCGTCAGCACGCCGACGATCGGGATCGGCGTGTCGGCCTTCGTGCCCAAGCCCTTTACGCCCTTTCAGTGGCATGGCCAGGACACCGTGGCCATGGTGGAGCATAAGCAGCAGATATTGAAGAGGTCGATCAAGGATAAGGCCGTTGTGTACCGACCCAACGCCTCCAACGCCGTGCAACTCGAGGCGATTTTGTCGCTTGGGGATCGTCGAATCGCCGATGGGATCGAACTTGCCTGGCGACGCGGGCAGACATTCGATTCCTGGGACGAATATCTTGACTTCGATCGCTGGATGGGCGCGATCGCCGATGTCGGCGTAGATCCGGCATTCTTTGCCAACCGGCACAAAGCGTATGATGAGCCGTTGCCATGGGATCATATCAACTGCGGCGTGACTAAAGGGTATTTGCGGGCGGAAGATAAGCGCGCACGACAGGCGAAGCTTACGCAGGACTGTCATGATGAGCCCTGCACCTTTTGCATGGCGTGCGATCGGGCGCACACCGAAAGCAACAAGGCGAATAAGGCGACCGCAGGTTTGTTTAGAAAATCGCTCGAGCTTCTGCCGTTGACTCCGGCCTGATCCGACGCGCGTTACCTCCGTCGAGGAAAATCACGTAAAATGGCAAAGCAAAAGCCCCTTCCACCTATATATCAGGAGGAAGGGGCTTTTGGCGTTGCGTTATCGCGGATTAGCTGACTGTCGCGGCTTCTTCAAAGGGCGGCAGTCCCTCATCCAGCGTATTGGCCGGCCGGAAGACGATCTGCCCGTCTTCCATTTCGGCGCGGATGGTGTCCCCAGGTCGGAAGGTTCCCCGGAGTACTTCTTCCGACAGCGGGTCCTCGATCAGTCTCTGGATTGCCCGGCGCAACGGCCGTGCTCCCAGAGTGGGATCGAAGCCCTCTTTCGCGAGGTATGCCTTGGCATCCTCGGAGACAGAGAGGGTAAGATCCTGGGTTTTGATCTGCTTATTCACCCGTGCCAGCAGAAGATCGACGATGCGACCGATCTCTTCGGCGCTGAGCGCATGGAAAACGATCACCTCATCGATGCGGTTGAGAAACTCCGGTCGGAAGTTCTTTTTCAGTTCTTCCATGATCCGGTTCCGCATCGCTTCGTAGAGTTTGGTCTCGTCACCCGCGCGGCGATCGACATCGCTGCGGATCCCCATGCCCTTTTCCTGATGGATCCGGCTTGCCCCGATGTTCGAGGTCATGATGATGACCGTATTTTTGAAGTCGACTACACGTCCCTGGCTGTCCGTAAGCCGTCCGTCTTCCGCGACCTGAAGCAGAATATTGAAAACTTCCGGATGGGCCTTTTCAATTTCGTCCAGGAGCACAACCGAATAGGGATTGCGCCGAACCGCTTCCGTCAGCTGCCCGCCGTCCTCATATCCGACATATCCAGGAGGCGCTCCGACGAGACGGGAAACGGCATGCCGCTCCATGTACTCGCTCATGTCGATCCGGATCAGGTTGGAATCCGTATCGAACAGGAAGTTCGCCAGCGCACGGGCAAGCTCGGTTTTGCCGACTCCCGTGGGACCGAGGAAGATAAAGGTGCCCATCGGTCGCTTTGGATCTTTCATTCCGCTGCGAGCGCGCCGGACGGCTTTGCTTACCGCGACGATCGCTTCGTGCTGGCCGATGATCCGCGTATGCAGTTCATCCTCCATGCGGAGAAGCTTCTGTGTTTCGGCTTCCACAAGCCGAGCGACCGGAATTCCCGTCCAGGACTGCACGATTTGTGCGATCTCCTCTTCGGTCACTTTGCGGGGCATGCTCTCCTGCTTGCTCTTCCAGTCCAGTTCCAGTTCGGATATCTGCTGCTTCAGTTCGGTGGCGCGGGCCTCGAGATTATTTTCGCTGGTGTCCCAGTGATTATTCGCGGCGACCGCGCTGATCTCTTTTTGCACCTCGACCAATTTCGCCTTCGCCTGCCTTAGTTCAGCGGGAGGCAGCGCGTATTGCAGGCGCACTCGACTGGCCGCCTCATCGATCAGGTCGATGGCTTTGTCCGGCAGGAAGCGGTCGGTAATATATCGGTCCGCGAGTTGAGCGGCTGCTTTAAGCGCCTCATCCGTAATTTTGACACGGTGGTGCGTCTCGTACCGATCGCGTAGCCCCTTCAGAATCTCAACGGATTCTTCCGGAGTCGGCTCGCTGACCTTGACCGGCTGGAAGCGTCGTTGAAGCGCGGCGTCTCGCTCGATGTATTTACGGAACTCATCGAGTGTGGTTGCGCCGATGCACTGCAGTTCTCCACGGGCCAATGCGGGCTTCATGATATTCGATGCATCGATCGCGCCTTCGGCGGCTCCCGCCCCGACGAGCGTGTGCAGTTCATCCACGAAGAGGACGATCTCGCCCTGGGCCTTGCGAACCTCTTCCATGACGCGTTTCATGCGCTCTTCGAACTCACCGCGATATTTCGTGCCTGCCACAAGGCCGGCGAGATCGAGGGAAACGATCCGTTTGTCCTTCAGCGTATCGGGAATGTCTCCACTGATAATGCGCTGCGCAAGCCCTTCCGCGATCGCCGTCTTGCCGACGCCAGGCTCGCCAAGGAGGACAGGATTGTTCTTGGTGCGCCGGCTCAGGATCTGGATGACCCGCTCGATTTCCGTGTGTCGACCGACGACAGGGTCCAGCTTCTCGTTGCGCGCCAGTTCGGTGAGATCTCGGCCGAACTCATCCAGTGTGGGGGTTCGAGAGCGTGTGCCTTTTTTGGGATCGACGGGCATGCCGCTGTCGTTATCCTGAAGCGCCATGACTTCTCGCCGTGTTCTTTCCAGTTCAACGCCTAATTTTGCCAGCACCCGTCCCGCGAGGCCTTCGCCTTCACGGATCAACCCGAGGAGCAGATGCTCCGTACCTATATAGTTATTGCTCAGCTGGCGCGCTTCGTCGTATGCTAAGTCGATCACGCGTTTCGCACGCGGGGTAAGTTGCATATCCTGGCCCAGTCGGCCATCGCCACGGGTCACCTGTCGCTCGATTTCGCTGCGAATGCGGCCGAGCGATACACCCATGCGATCGAGGATACGGGCGGCGACACTATCGTTCTCGCGTACCAGGCCCAGTAGCAGGTGTTCGGTCGAGACATAGTTCTCGCCCAGCCGCCCGGCTTCTTCCTGAGCAAAGAATACGACCCGCCTTGCTCGCTCTGTAAATCGCTGCCACATGGTCCTTCGTTCCTCCTCCCGTTCGCCGAAACGTGCGAGCCGTCATGACGACGTCTACGCCCGGTCCAATTGCGAACAGAAATCACCCCATTTGCAAATCAGACAATCAGCAATCTGTCTACTTCTATATTATTATACGCCAGTGAGTTCCCCATTTGGTGGATATCTGGAGTCCTCCGCGAAATCGTTGCCAAACCGAGGGCTGTGATCCACCACGAAGTGGTTTTTCGCTTACCTATGGTGGCAAGATTATGGAGATCAGGCGCGGGTTCCGTCGTGGAACGTAAGCTTGCGAAATGCGTCTATGATCCGGAGGGTAATCGCGCCCGGTTTGGCGTTTCCGATAGGGCGTCCGTCGCAGCGCACCATGGGAATCACTTCGGCCGCAGTGCCGGTCAGGAACGCTTCGTCCGCATTGTACACATCATAAAGGGTTATAGGACATTCTCGGAAGATCAGTCCTAAATCTTTTGTCAAATCCATGACGGTCTGCCGCGTGATACCGGCGAGCGCCCCTTCACTTGTGGGAGGGGTGGACAATTCGCCCGCGCGCACCAGGAAGATGTTGTCTCCCGTGGCCTCGGCGACATTGCCCTGCATGTTCAGCATCAGCGCTTCGCCGGCCCCGACCCGATTGGCTTCCATCTTTGCATTGATGTTATTGATATAACGTCCCAGTGACTTGACCTGGGGATCGATGCAGACGGAGGGGGGGACACGGGTGGAAGCCGTGACGACATTAAGCCCCTCGTCGTAGCATTCCTGAGGATAAAGGCGAAGTTGTTCGGTGGATATCACAATGGTGGAAGACGCATTGATGTGTTTCGGATCGAGGCCCAATCCCACTCCACGCGACACAGTGAGACGAATGTAGCCAGAGCTAAGGCCGTTCGCTCGGACGGTGTCCACCACGGCGGCTCGGAGCGCATCGTGGTCCAGCGACAACGTGATGGCAAGGGCTTTCGACGAGCGAAAAAGACGATCGAGATGCTGGTCGAGCCGGAAGATGTTGCGCTCATAAACGCGGATGCCTTCGAACGCACCATCGCCGTACAGAAAACCGTGATCGTATATCGATACGCTCGCCTGATCTTTTGGTACGAGCTTGCTATTAAGAAAGACCCACTGTTCGCTTCCTGCCGGTTGTCGGTCTTCTTGTTGCGCCCCCATGCCTTACTCCCCGCTACCAGGGAAGCATTTCCCGAACTCATCCGGGTTACGCCCTGGGAAAGCTTCTAGTGTGATTAGCCGAAGTATACCATACCGGTAGTCAGTTTGCAAAGCATGCCGCCGTGCTCGCCGCGCCTTAGTAGTCAGTTAGATTGAATATCGTAGTTTCGTTTGAGATGCACGCGGCCTTGGCAAAACTATGAAATCTAACCTAACAGTGTACTTAGTAGAGGCGCAAAGTCGCGCCGTTCAACCGGTTTTGGTCGACCATACCGGAGAGAGATTTCGGCACGCTTATCACCTGTGGGTCCCCGTCGCTGATGTAACGCCTTTTGGGGTGTTTCGCGAGGATGTCCAGCCAGTAGCTGGTGTACCAGGGGCCATCGAACGCCTGGATTCGCGGTATCTTCATCGGCTTGAATTTTTTTGAAACGGGGGATGGAGCCGGCTCTGCTCCCACGAGCATCGCCGCGCGGTTGGTATATCGAACGCCATCGAATTCTCCCTCCGCGAGCAGTTTCCGATTTCTAGGCGCGATTCCAAAGGGAAGCGCGATCACATCGACATGTGCCGTGGGTGCTAGATCGTGAAGTTCTTTGGCGCATCCGCCGATCTCATGCTGGACCTGCTCGTCGCTGAGATCCTTCAGACGAGGATGATTGATCGTATGGTTCCCGAGTTCGAACCCGAGAGCGAGAAGTTCCGCCAGCTTCTTTTTACGCAGTGCAGGCTGGCCAAAGGCGCTTTCCGGTAAAATAAAGAACGTGCCTTTGAGCGGCCAGTCGGGGTGTTGTGCGTGAAATGATTGCAGCATGCCGACGGCGCACTTCGGGTCCACCTTGCCGTCAGGCAGATAGCGGAACTGGGATTCGATGGCATCGTCGAAGGTAAATATCACCGGGGTCATCCCGGCGGGTGCGTCGATGCGGTTGTCGAGATAATCCTTCAAAGAGATGGGGCGGTAGTTCTCACGGTACAGTCGCTCCAGATCGCCCTGGAATTTCGCGGCGGTGCGGCTGTAGGTCGTCCTGCCGTTATCGATATGGTGGTACTCTAGTATCGGAATGACGCCGGCCTCGTTCGGATGTATGGAGGCAAGCTCCATGGCGGAAAGCGTCGGCCGGGCGGGCGCTACGGCGCGTGGAGTTATCGCTTGTTGGGCTGCGACCTGACCAGGCGGAACGGCTGCATGGGTGCAACCTGTGAGAACGAAAAGGGCGGACAAGGCCGTGATGGCCGATACGGCAATGTAGTGTTTCACGATGGGCAACTTCCTAAAAAACGCGGTTTAAATCCTGTCCATTATACTCGAATATGGGCTATGAAAAAAATAATACGCCCACCTGCAACTTACCATGCGCGCGCTCTGTCGATACCAGTGGGAAAGCGATCCGCTCATGGCTTCGTGGAGAGAATCCACAGCCTTTCCCGGATCGGCAGGCGAAACGACAATGTACCTGATTCCAACGGACGAAAAGCTGGTCGCGCGTACGCTTGCAGGCGACCGGAACGCTTTCCGAGCGCTGGCGGAGCGGCACTATACGCCTATTTACCGTTTGTGCCGCAGCATATTGCGCCACCCTGAGGACGCCGAAGATGCCACTCAGGAAGTATTTGTTCGACTTTACCAATCACTGAGCCAGTTTGCCGGCCGCGGGGCGTTCGGCGCATGGCTGCGTCGGCTCACGGTCAACCATTGCCTGAACCGCACGCAGAGCGCGGCCGCGCGTTGCGCGACACGCTCTTACTCACTGGATCTGCTGGCGGAAACGCTGCCGGCGTCCCGTGAGTTCAATCCGGAGGAGCAGTTGTTTCGTGCGGAAGAGAACGCGCGAATCCGGACCGAACTGGATGACTTGCCTCCGCAACAGCGCGCGGCGCTGGGACTGCGGTTATTGGAAGGATTATCTTACGACGAGATCGCCGATCTGATGGGCGTTCCGGTGAACAGCGTTCGTTCCTGGCTGCACCGGGGCAGAGCCCGTTTGCGAGCGGCACTGGAAGAGGTTGTAGAATGCTAAATCATCGGAATAACGGAAATCCATGTGTGGATCAAGATCCTGCTGATAAGACGCCGGGTTTTGCGTCCAGGATATCATTTGCCCCTCAACCGCCGCGTCCAGCAGAGGACGATCGAAGCGGCGGGGAAGATGGATGCCGTCTTGTGGGGCTCAACCTGCCCGCTTATCAGGATGACGCGCTGGATCCGGACACCCGAAACGCCGTGGAGGCGCATCTGGGGCATTGTGTTCGTTGCGCATCGAACCTGGAAGCGCTCCGAAAAACCGATGAAGCAATACAACGGGAGTGGCGCGAATCTGCGCCGCTCCCGTCGTCTTTGGAGGTGCATGTGGCCATGGACGCCATTATGGACGCGTTGCCTCCGGCACCGGTGGAGACGGTCGAATTCGCTCCAAAACGAGTCCACGCCAGGAACCGGTGGACTCGATTTGCGACCGGGTTGGCAAGTATCCTGACTTTTGGCAGTCTGATGTGGTCCAGCTATCGACTCGGCTATGCGGATGGCCGCTTGAGTCACACTTCAGGCAGTATGATACAAACGCCCATCAAGCCTGGTGGCTATCGGATGATCCAGCGCAGCATACCGACATTCACTTCCCGTTCGACCGCATCCGGATTTTTACCCTCCCCCCTGAAAGCATGTAGCACCGCATTCAATTATTAAACGTGGCCATCGGCATGGTTGCCGCCGTCATGGGAGTCCCGCCGCAATGGTGATTGCATCACAAGGGAATGCGACATGTCCACCGTTATAGATCGTGCCATTCCCGCCGCAATGAATTGCGTTTCACCGCCGCAATGAATTGCGTTTCACCGCCGCAATGAATTGCGCGGCTGTGTGGCCTACGGCCGTGTGACCGCCTGCGCGGGCACACAATTCAATATGCCCGCGCGGTTGGGGTATTGGGTATGAGTGGTCATTATACGTGGCCATCGGCCGTGACCGGGTCCTTTGCAACGTTGACCCACGTATGGACGTGCGGCGCCCCCCGGAAATGCCATACCATCGCGGGCCCTTCCAGCCTCCAGATGTCCCACACTCCATCGCTGCCCAGATGATCCTGTTTGTAAAAAGAGAGATGGATCTTGTCGAGACCGCCGTTTGCCGCGATATCGGCCATGACATCTTTTGCATCGGAAGGTCGATATGGGGAGAGGATATCGTGCATCGTGGCGTAAACGAGTGCCTTCTGGTCCTTCGTCAACTCTCCGATGGCGATGCCGGGGAACAGGCCATTCGTGCCCTGCAGTTTGATCCGATCTTCGTTTGGCGCCTTGTCCAGGAGAGCGATATCCCGCTGCTTCGGATCCAGCGCGGCGAGCACGGCGTTCGCCTTCTTACCCTGTTCCCAGTAGATATTGCCCGGATGCCCGGCGTCTTCCGTGTCCTTGATGGCGTGACCGTAAAAGATGGGACCGCCAAAGGCCGCGTTTGCGTTGGAATGACCGTCGGCGCGTAAGGTCAGGTGCCGACCGGTAATAACGAACTCGAATTTGCTCTTATCCGGATCTCCGAACAGGGCGACATGGTACTTTCCGAAACCTCCTGCATCATTTTGCATCTGAGAAAGAATCTTCGGATACCACTCTTCGGTCGTCAGCCCACGCACAATGCCGCGTATCATTTCCTGCTGGTCCGGATTGAACTGTTTCTCCAGCGTCGCATCCACGATCGCCCAGTTGGCCCCGACCATGGTCCGTTTGGTATGATCCCACGCCATGCAGGTTCCGGCCCTCTGCGCCGGGCTCAGACTGTCGTAAAGAGACTTCACGAGGGTCTCGGGCTTTGAAGCGAGGTGCGCGCCGGCGGCAGACGACCCCGGAGCCGCTCCTTGAACCGCCTGTCTTGCCAGAGCAGGAACCGTGCGCATTCCCGCCGCCGCGACGGCGATGCCGCCAACGGTCTTTGCCATCGTGTTGAGAAATACTCTGCGCGTGACGGGATCACTCTGTACCGGATACAGATATGTGTCTTCCGTGTTGCATTCCGGACAGATACCGGATGTGCTCAACTCTGTGCTCAATGTTCCGTCTCCCTTCGCCTTAATGAAATTAAGGGCATGCGTTCAAAGCGGGATCGCCCGTCCGAAAATCGTTCGCTTCGATGCGTTCCACGCGATACCATTTCGCGTGTCCGTCCACGAAGGCGATGTTCGACCCCAGAAGATGCCTGGCGGACGCCGTGTTGCTGGGGTAGAGCAGATAACCGTCATCGGTAGAGTTAACCATACGGTCGCCGATCGCCTCTTCGCTTATCAGCATAAAAGTGGAATCGCTCGCAAACGCCGCCAAAGCCTTGCCTGCGTGGACGAAGCCGGGCGCCCCGGCGGAGAAGGCGCAGGAGTTTACGGAATAGGAGTTGCCGGCGGTACGGCCCTCGCTATCAGAAGGGCAGATGTATATCTGACGGTTTTTCGTATAGGGCCATAATCCGCCTTGCGTTGGATCGAAAGCGGGGGCGGGCGTGAAGGAGTTCGCCGGGAAGCTTCCCGGCTTATACCACATCCAGCCGCCGTAAACGCCTGCTCCGGCTGGTCCATCGATGGTTCCGGGAAGTTGTTCATCGTAATCCTGTGTGTACATGCCAATACTGAGGGAGAGTTGCTTTTCGTTGCTCAGACACGAGGCTTTCCTCGCCTGCTCCCGGGCTTTTGCAAAGACCGGGAACAGAATAGCGGCAAGAATAGATATGATGGCAATCACGACGAGGAGCTCGATCAGTGTAAAACCGGGGCGACCTTTGTCGTTGTTTGAGGTAATCAGCATGGGAACGATCCTCTCCGGAGCAGGTGGTCAGTGTTATCCGGCGGCACGGAAGACGTCATGTGAACGTACATCCGCACCTTCTATGGTACAGATACGTGCTGAATCTGTTACGGGCTTCAATACTTGCAATATACGTGAAGAAAGTACTTAGATTGGAGCGAAGTGCGACCGCCACAAGGCGCGACCGGCGGCTCCCGCCAAAATCATGAGGCCCAGGCAAGCACAAAATAGTCCGACACGGAAGCTTGCCGGTTCGTAGCGGAAGGCAACTCTATGATACCCGGAGGGTACGGAAACCGATCGGAAAACAGGTGTTTGCCGTTCTCGATTTAACCGCGCGGCATGACCATCGATGGTTACATGCCAACCAGGGTAAAACTGGTCGTGAAGGTCCAGGAGGGTTGGATTGCTGGCTTCGACGCGTAATGTTACCCGCGTCGGAGAGTCTTCGACCCATTGGGGTTGGGTTGGCACGATCGCGCCTGTCTTCAATCGCAGGGTGGCCCGTCCATTGGAAGCAAGCGGGTAGATAAGCAGTCCGTCCGAGCCTGTAAAGGAGGGATCGACTCCAGGTAGCAATGCAGGGCCGGTCGGAAAGGTCGATATCGCAAATGACGCGCCTGTTTCCGGGGTGAACGCTATGTCCGGGGTTTGAAAGAACACCATATTCCCGACTTCGGGAGGGCTCGCGTCGCGAAGGCCGAGGGCATTCGCGATAGCAAATTTGTCGGCAAAGTTCTTGTATTGTCTGGTTAAGAGCGAGTCGTATCCCTGTACGTCATGCAGACCGTAGACCGTCGCGGCATTCGGTGGCAGGAACGCATGGGGCGTCGCATATAAACTCCAGTGTTGGTTCATCGGAAAAATGCGCTCATGCCCCACGCGTTGCTTCAGCCAGGTAATGGAATCCGTCGGCGGATAGACATCCTCTGGTTGCGCGGTGGGATTCGCCGCGATCCCCGCGACAAAAAGATCCGCAATGACAAGCATGATCGCGATCTGGGTAATCGATAATTTCTTTCCATTCCCCACAGGGATTGCGCTCATTTTTCTCGTGGAAGCCAGAAGGAAAAGGGAGGCGCCGGCGATGGCGAAAAACGCGAGCCGAATCCAGTCCAGAGTAATCCGACTGAATACCTCGCCAACCGTCAATGCCGCGCCAGACAAATCTGGCGGGGCCGCGCTTACGCAGTGCGCGCCCAGACTTAAGCCCATAGCGACCAGCAGTCCGAAAGAGCCGAGCACTATTGCGCTCTCTCTTCTCGAGGGCGCTCGGGATCGCAGCTTATCCGCCCCGAAACCGGCCAGAACCGCCCCTGCAAGCGACCACAAAATTAAGGAGCGTGCCGGTGAACCCGATTGCGCAAAGCCAGGAACGCCAAAATATAGCACGGCATTCAGAAAGGATCCCGATGCCAGAAGCAGAGCGATTACGCCCAGCGCGCTGAAGAGCAGAATATTGATATTTCGAGACGATTTGCGGTGTAAGATAGCCCGCAATATCGCGAAGATAGCCAGCATCAGGGGCAGAATACCGATATAGTTTGCCGTTTCCGCAAGATTGTGCCGTAATCCTATGTCCTGGCCCGTGGGAAAGCGTTTGATATAGTAGCCCCAGTAGGCGTTGGTCGGATCTTGATCGTTTCCAAAAAAGTCCGGGAGTGTCAGGGTAACAAGTCCCGCAGGCGAAACCGCATATTCCGTATAGGCGCGGAATCCACTTGCGGAGGGCTTGCCGGTGCGGTGCGAAACCGCCGACAACTCCAGTGCCGGAAGCATCTGAGGAGAGGCTAGAAGAGCGGCGAGCAGGAGAGCGCCCGTGAAAGATAAGAGTGGGCGGGCCATCGCCCGTACGCCCTTGGCCCTTGCCAGGCGAATGAGCAGTACGACCGCATAGAGGGCGCCTGTAAGCAGGCCATAGAAGGCGATCTGGAGATGACCGGCGAGCAGCATCATCCCAAGAATTCCTCCAAGAGAAACGAATGCGGGAACACGTCCACCTTTCCCTGATGCGGCGCCGGACATAGTCCGGTGAACTTCATGGAGTAACAGTGGGATCCAGCATGAAGTCGCGAGGAAGCTGGGAAGCTGAAGCCAGGCTACTTCCCATGCCGAATAGGCGAAGACGACTCCCCCTAACATGCTGCCCCACGCCCCACAGCCCAGGCGCCGCATGAGCAGGAAGAGAAACCAGCCCGCCAGCATTAAATGCAAAACCGCAGTAAAGGCGAACGCGCGATCGGTCGGCATGAGGTAGAAGAGCAGGTTGCCAGGATAGAAGACGGCGGATTGGCTGTTTGCCACGAAAGGCGTGCCACAGAACTGGTAGGGGTTCCACAGCGGTAATCTGCCCGCGCGTACGGTTTCGGCCGCGAAATGCCGCCAGGGATAAAATTGCGCGATGCCATCCCAGCGCAATGGGTTCCAAATCGCGCTTACCACCCCGGGGACACCGGCCGACCACGGCGCCATGCCCTTCAGAAGGGTCGCCGGCAAGAACACGGCACGTGTGAAAACGGACTTCCATAAGAAAGAGACGGCCAACAGAAAGAAGAAGAGGGCGGAGCAGCGATCGACCTGTCGTTCGCTGAACTTAGGACCGGA